>NZ_RAWN01000004.1:0-106067 GCF_003668895.1 Corallococcus sp. AB045 | reverse complement strand
CGCCACCACCGCCTTCGCCACCTTCCTCCTCCGTCTCGCGGTGGATGAACATCACCACGTCGGCGTCCTGCTCGATGGAGCCGGACTCACGCAGGTCGGAGAGCATGGGCTTGCCGCCCTTGCGCTCCTCCACCTTACGGCTGAGCTGGCTGAGCGCGATGATGGGCACCTCCAGCTCCTTGGCCAGCTGCTTGAGCGCGCGGGAGATTTCAGCGACTTCCAACTGGCGGCTCTCCACCTTGCCCTTCTGGTGCATCAGCTGGAGGTAGTCGATGACGAGCAGCGACAGGCGCGGGTCCTTCTGCTTCACGCGCCGCGCCTTCGCGCGCAGGTCGAACGGGGACAGACCGCCGGAGTCGTCGATGTAGATGGGGGCGTTGTAGAGCGCGCCCGCCATCTCCTGGAACTTCTCCTCGTCGTGCGGGGACAGCCGGCCGCCGCGCAGCTTCTTCATGTCCACGCGCGCGGTGGACGCGAGCAGACGCATGAGCAGCTGATCCGCGGGCATTTCCAGGCTGAAGATGCCGACGGCCTTGTTCTCCTTCAGCGCCGCGTGCACCGCGATGTTCATGGCGAAGGACGTCTTGCCCACGCCGGGACGCGCCGCGAGAATGATGAGTTCACCGGCGTGCAGGCCGGTCAGCTGATTGTCCAGGTCGAGGTAGCCCGTGGACAGGCCCGTCACGCCCGTCGCCGCGGTCTTCATCTTGTCCAGCAGGTCGAGCGTCTGCTCCATCAGCTCGCTGACCGGACGCAGGTCGCCTTCGCGCTTCTTCTCCGCGAGGAGGAAGACCTTGCGCTCGGCCTCGTCGAGCAGGACGTCCAGCTCCCCCGTCTCCTGGCTGGCGAGCTCCTGGATCTCCCGGCCCACGTTGGCCAGGCGCCGGCGCAGCGCCTGGTCCTTGACGATGTGGGCGTACTGGACGGCGTTGGCCGCCAGCGGGACGACCTGGTCCAGGCCCATCAGGTACGCGGGGCCTCCCACCGAGACGAGCTGGCCCAGGACCTTGAGCTCCTCCGCGAGCGTCAGGTGGTCCACCTGCTTGCTCTGCTGATCCAACCGCATCATCGCGGAGAAGATCTGCGCGTGCGAAGGGCTGGCGAAGTCGTCCGCGTGGACGACCTCCGCCACGGGCGTGATGAGCCCGTTGTCCGCCAGCACGGCGCCCAGCACCGCGCGCTCCGCGGCGAGATCCTCGTGGACCCGCCGACCTTCCCTACCGTCCAGGACGTTCTGCATGGCTGCTTGGAACCTCTACAGGCAGCGTCTGACACGTTCCAGCGGACGTCCAGTTTCCAGGCAACAGACCTGTAGCACCCGGTGGGTCCGGGAGGGATGCCACGACCCGCCGTGGCACCTCCGCCCGGCCTCCAGGTGAACCGACCCCGCGCGTCGGGCTATTCGGCGGCGCCCCACTGCTGGAGGAAGGCCTCCCGGTAGGTGCGACTGAGGATCACCGTGGAGCCGTCCTTGAGCACCAGGATGCCGTCTCCATGCGTCCATGGCTCCAGCCGGGCCACGGCCTCCAGGTTCACCAGGTCGCCGCGGTGCACGCGCACGAAGCGGGTGGGGTCCAGGCGCTCCTCCAGGGCGCGCAGCGTCTGGCGCACCAGGTGCTCGCCCTGGGCGGTGAAGAGCCGCACGTACTTGTCCTCCGACGACAGGCGCCACACGGTGTCCAGGCGCAGGGGCACCCAGCCCTCGCCCACCTTCACCACCAGCCGCTCCAGGGGGCGTTCCGGGCGGGCCTTCGCCACCGTGGCGAGCAGGGCGTCCAGCGCGGCGGAGCCATGCGTGCCCGCGCCCAGCAGCGCATGGGCCTTGTCGAGCGCCCGGGTGAAGCGGCCCGCGTCATAGGGCTTGAGGAGGTAGTCCGCCGCGTGGGCCTCGAAGGCCTGGAGCGCGAAGCGCTCGTAGGCGGTGGAGAAGATGACCGCGGGGCAGGCGTCCGGCCCGAGCGCCTCCAGGACCTCGAAGCCGGTGAGGCCGGGCATCTGCACGTCCAGCACCACCAGGTCCGGCCGCAGCGACTCGATGCGCGCGAGCGCCTCCGTCCCGTCCGAGGCCTCGCCCACGCAGGTGAAGCGCGCGTCGTCCGCCAGCAGGCGCTTCACCTTCGCGCGCGCGGGCGCCTCGTCGTCCACCACCAGCACGCGGAACACCGTCATGACGAAGCCTCCAGCCGGGGCAGCCACACCGTCACGCGCGCGCCACCCTCCGGTCCCTCGCCGCGCTCCAGCCGGGCCCGGTCTCCATGAAGCAGCGTGAGCACGCGCGAAAGCTGCGTCAGCCCCACGCCGGGTCCGGAGGCAGGGGAGGGCGCCCCGAAGCCGCGCCCGGTGTCCTCCACCTCCAGCGCCCAGCGGTCCGCTTCGGCCCGGGTGCGGATGCGCACCTCCAGCGCGCCGCGCAGGTCCTGGTTGTGCTTCACCGCGTTCTCCACCAGCGTCTGGAGCGCGAAGCAGGGCACGCGCTGGGACTCCAACCCCGGCGCCACATCCCAGCGCACCTCCAGCCGGTCGCCGAAGCGCGCAGAGAGCAATGCGACGAAGCGCTCGGTGTGCCCGCGCTCCTCGGCCAGCGTCCAGGTGGGCTCGGTGCGCTCCAGGCTCGCGCGCAGGAGCTGGCCCAGGTCGCTCAGGAGCCGGTCCGTGCGCGGCAGGTCCTCGTACATCACCGACCCGATGGTGTGCAGCGCGTTGAAGAGGAAGTGCGGGTGCAGCTGGCCCGTGAGGGACTGGAGCTGCGCGGCCCTCAGCTCGCCCTCCAGCTCCGCCGAGCGCAGCGCGCGGGCCTGCCGCTCCCGCCACTCGTGCAGGAGCGAGATGACCGCGCAGCCCAGGCCGTAGGTGATCAGGTCCTTCTGCGCCTCCATGGGGAGCGCGTACACGGGTGGCCCCAGGTCGTAGTCCCCCAGCTCCAGCAGCGCGTAGACGCCGTGCCGCAGCCCCGCCATCAGCGCGATGTGCAGCGACGTGAAGAGGAGGAACGCCGCCGCGTGGATGCCCAGGAAGCGCGCCCAGCCCACGCGAGGTGCCGGCGCGTTGAGCACCGCCGTCATCAGGACGGGGAGCAGCAGCGTGACGGCAAGCGCGCTGGTCATCTCCCAGATGAACGCGGGTGCCCAATGGCCCGGATGGGGCCGCATGAGCTGCATCAGCCGCACCGCGCTGCCCTGCCACACACCCAGGACCAGCCCGAACGCCAGGACCTTCAGCGCCGGACGCAGGCGCAGCCGGGGCCAGCGCCACCGCGTGGAGGGATGCTCCGCCCAGGTCCTCACCCCACGGCCTCCGGGGTGAGAACCGCCGGACGCGCGGCCCGGGGCTTCATGCCGAAGAGCGGCCGGAGCCACGACACGCGGGACACGCCCTCGCACAGCGCCAGCGTGACGGCGAAGGACAGCGTGAGCACCGCGAGGAGCATGGCCCAGGGACCCACCGGCAGGCGCAGGCAGAGGTAGCCCACGCAGATGATGACCGTCTGGTGGAAGATGTAGAACGGATACGACAGCGCCTGCGCGTGCGGAAGCCACGCGGGGGCCGTGCGCACGTGGTGCCGCGCCCAGGCCAGCGCCACCAGCAGCCCGCTCCAGATGAGCACCGTGCCCCCCACGATGGCGGGCACCACCGGCATCACCGGCCACGGCCAGACCAGCTCCACCACGAGCGCCGCCAACGCCACGGCCAGCAGCACGTGGCGCAGCGCCACCAGCCGGCCCCACACGCCCGGGCAGCGGCCCAGCAGGTGGCCGTAGAGGAACAGCAGGCCGTAGTGGATGAGCGTGCGCGGATCATCCAGCAGCGCGTGCGTCTCCGGGAAGTCGCGCAGCAGCACCCGGTTGAGCGCCAGCGGCACGACGAGCCACAGCACGTTCACCCCTCGCGACAGCCACGCGTCCGCCGCCGCGAGGAACCGCCCCCCGGCTTGCGTGCGCAGCGCGGCGAAGAGGGGCAGGGCCATGAGGCAGTAGACGAACAGGTAGGCCACGAACCACAGATGGTGCCAGCTGAAGCTGCCCGCGGGGTAGGGCACGAAGTCGAACACCGTCGGGTAGAACGCGGCGTAGCTCCCCTGGAAGCGGCCCTGGAACAGCCGCTCCACGTAGATCTGCGGCGGCACCACCACGAACATGCCGAACACCAGCGGCAACAACAGCCGCTTCGCCCGGTCCTTCGTGAACGCCCTCAAGGAGCGCCGCCGGAGCGCGAACGCCGTGCCCGCGCCGGAGATGACCATCAGGAGCGGCATGCGCACCAGGTGCAGCACCCCCATGACAGGCTCCAGCACCGGCAGCGCCTGGGGGCTCTTGATGTGCCATTCCCAGGTGTTGAACATCATCCCGGTGTGGAACAGGTGCAGCACCACGATGGCCAGCACCCGGAGCCAGTCCAGGTCGGGGTGGTGCGCGGCGGCGGGGCGGAGTGGAGCGCTCATGCGGCGGGGACCTCCAGGCGGTGTCCGCCCCTGAAGTACCCACGCCCGCGCTCCTGGCTCCACGCGGATGCCGTGAAACGGACCGCCAGCGGCGCGAGCCGGATGGGGCAGGACCCCGGAGACGCGAAAAGGGCCGCCCGGTTGCCCGGACGGCCCTTCCCTTGAAGCGATGGAGCGCTTCAGGTGAAGCGGTGGACTACTCGGCCACCACGTCGACCTTGATCTTCGCCGTCACCTCGCGGTGCAGGCGGAGCTCCACTTCGTAGCTGCCCAGCGACTTGATGGGCTCGGCCAGGTGCAGCTGGCGGCGATCCACCTGCTGGCCCTGGGCCGCGAGCGCCTCGGCGATGTCCAGCACCGTGACGGAGCCGAACAGCTTGTCCTGCTCGCCCACCTTGCGCTTGATGGTGACCTTGACGGCGCCCAGCTTCTTGGCCTGCTCGTCGGCAGCGCCCTTCAGCTTGGCGTTGCGCGCAGTGTGCACGGCCTTCTCGTGCTCCAGCTGACGCAGGTTCTGCTCGCTCGCCAGGACCGCCTTCTTGCGCGGCAGCAGGAAGTTACGGCCGAAGCCGTCCTTCACCGTGACGAGCTCGCCGGACTTGCCGAGGTTGTCGATGTCCTCACGCAGAATGACCTTCATGTTCCTGTCTCCTGTGTTGCGGACCGGCGACTAGCCGACCACCGCGTTGTAGGGGAGGAGCGCGATGCCGCGGGCGCGCTTGATGGCGACCGCCACCTCACGCTGGTGCTTCGCGCAGTTACCGGAGATGCGGCGGGGGATGATCTTGCCGCGCTCGGTGACGAAGTACTTCAGCGTCGCCTGGTCCTTGAAGTCCACCGACGCGTTCTTCTCCGCGCAGAACCGGCAGACCTTCTTGCGGCCGAAGCCGCGACCACCGCGCTTGTCGTCGTCGCCGCCCATGCCGCCGCGGTCGCCGCGATCACCACCACGGTCGCGGTCACCGCCGCGATCACCACCGCGGTCGCCACCGCGCGAACCGCCGCCGTAGCCGCCACCGCCACCACCACCGGGGCCGCGGGAAGCGCCCGCGCCCTGCTTGCTATCCATGCCGTTGCTCATGAACGTTCTCGTTTCCTGGAAGGTTGGGGGAAGGTCCCGTCAGAGGCGTTACGCCTCCTCGGTGGACTCCTCTTCCGATTCGCCAGCCACGAACTCAGGCGTCTCGCTGCGGAAGCCACCCTCGCGCTCGGCGGGAGCGCCCGGACGGGTCTCCTCGACGTCGCCGGCCAGCTTGAGGTCCTCGAGCACCGGACGCGACTCGGGATCCACCTCGTCCGCGATCTTCACGGAGATGTAGCGCGTGACGTCGTCGAGGTTGCGCAGGTTGCGCTCGATCTCCGCCACCAGCTTGCCGTCACCCAGGAAGCTCGTGTGGACGTAGATGGCGCGGGGCTGCTTGGCCACGGGGAACAGGGTCTTCTTCTTCCCCCACACCGTGAAGCGGAGGACCTTGCCGCCCTCACGCGAAACGATGCCGCGGACGCGCTCCTTGAGCTTGTCCACGTTGTCGTCGGTCACGTCCGGCTTGACCAGGAAGATGGTCTCGTACTCACGAAGCCGCTTGGCGGCCTGCGTCTCTGCCATGTTTCTCTCCCCTTGGGGTCGAGTGCCCCCCGGACCATCCGGGGAGCGGGGAAACGGCCGGAGGCCCTCGAAGGCCACCACCGGGGACGGGAAATCCTCTCGCGCGCCCGTCACCATCGCGCCTTGGCCCGTGCGTGAACACGGGAAGCTTTGAAAGAACATCCACCGGAAGGCGTGGGACGCACTCCGGGGGAAGGGGCTTCTAAGAGGACCCCTCCTGGAAAGTCAAGGGGAGCCAGAGGGGCAACCGGCAGACAGGCGGCCGGCCCGGCGCTTCAGGCCCTGCGGTTGTGGCGGTTCATCGCCGTGGCGAGCCCGTCCCGCACCCAGCTCTCCGCCATGTCCGCCGCCTTCCCGACGAGCTCCTCCAGCTGGCGGCGCTCGCCGTCGTCGAAGTTGGACAGGACGTAGCCCGCCACGCGCTCCTTGGCGTTGGGGCCCTCCGGCTTGCCAATGCCCACCCGCACGCGGATGAAGGCGTCCTCGCCCAGGCACTGCACCATGCTCTTGAGCCCGTTGTGCCCGCCCGCGCCGCCGCCCGCCTTGAGCTGCAGCCGCCCGAAGGGCATGTCCAGCTCGTCGTGCACCACGAGCACGTCCTGCACCGCGACCTTGTAGAAGCGCGCGGCCTCCGCCACGGAGCGGCCAGACAGGTTCATGTACGTCTGCGGCTCCACGAAGAGGATGCGCTCGCCGCCCAGGCTTCCCTGGCCCACGCGCGCCTGGAACTTGTCCTGGGTGAGCTCCGCGCGGGCGCGCGACAGGAGCGCGTCCACCACCATGAACCCGACGTTGTGGCGGTGGCGCTCGTATTCGCGCCCGGGGTTGCCCAGCCCGCAGATGAGCTTCATGGAAGGCTCCCAAGGAGGGTGGGGGCCTTGAAGGGGTCCACACCCGGAAAAAGACAGCGGGGCAGGCCCTGGAAGAGGCCCGCCCCGCGAAGAGATACCGAACGGCGGAAGAGGACTACTTCTTCGCCGGGGCCTTGGCCGCGGCCGCCGCGGGGGCCTTCGCGTCGCCCGCCTTCGCGTCGCCCGCCTTGCCCGCCGCAGGGGCAGCCGCCGCCGCGGCCGCGGCCGGAGCCGCCTCCGCCGCTTCCGGCGCGGCGAGGACCGCGATGGTGTAGTTGACGTGCGTCTTCACGGACACGCCCTCGGGGAGCTTCACGTCGTTCACGTGGATGGCTTCCGCGATCTGCAGATTGCTGACGTCCACTTCAATCTGGAGCGGGATGGCGCCGGGGAGCGCCCAGACCTCCAGGTTGCGGCGCACCTGGGTGAGCAGACCGCCCTCCGCCACACCCGGGGCCTTGCCGGTGAGCACGACGGGGAGGTTCACCTTGACCTGCTCCTTCTCGCTCACGGCGATGAAGTCCGCGTGCAGGATGTCGCGGGTGAGCGGATCCATCTGGTAGTCCTTCAGCAGGACCTGCTGCTCATTGCCCGCCAGCTTCAGCTGGATGAGCGTGTTCAGCTTGTGCGGGGTGTTGATGGCCGTGCGGATGGCCTTGGGGTCCACGGAGATGTGCAGCGGCGCCTTCAGGTGCTTGCCGTAGACGACGGCGGGAACCTGGCCGGACGCGCGCAGGCGGCGGGCAATGCCCTTGCCGGAACCTTCACGGGCCTGCGCTTCGAGGGTGCTCTTGTCGGTGGCCATGGAAATCTCTCTTTTCGGTGGGGTACCGCGGTGTTCACCGGCGTCTGGGCGCCCTCGGCATCCCACCCCCATGGTGGGCCCCGAAGACGGCGCCCGGGCCTGTTGTCAGGCCCATGGAACCGGTGGAGGGGGCGGACATGCCAGCCCCCGGGGTCCTTCGTCAAGCCGCCCGGACTCCAGGCGGCTCTTCGCCTGGCTGCGCCCGGGCTGGCCCGGACGACGTCAGACGAACAGCGAGCTCAGCGAGTCCGCGCGGTGGATGCGCGCGATGGCTTCCCCGAAGAGGGCGTCCGTCTGCAGGGCGCGGATCTTCGGGCACGCCTTGGCGTCGGCCGCGAGCGGCACCGTGTCCGTGAAGACGACCTCTTCCAGGACGGAGTCGGTGATGCGCTGGATGGCGGGGCCGGACAGGATGGGGTGCACCGCGTACGCGAGCACCCGGCGCGCGCCCTTGTCCTTCAGCGCGAGGGCCGCCTGGGCGAGCGTGCCCGCGGTGTCCACCATGTCGTCCACCAGGATGGCGTCCTTGCCCTTCACGTCGCCAATGAGGTTCATCACTTCAGAGGCGTTGGGGCGCGGGCGGCGCTTGTCGATGATGGCCAGCCCCGTGTTCAGCCGCTTGGAGTAGGCGCGCGCGCGCTCCACGCCGCCGGCGTCCGGGCTGACGATGACCAGCTCGCTCGACTCCGGGAAGCGCTTGCGGATGTCCTCCAGGAACACCGGCGAGCCGTAGAGGTGATCCGAGGGCATGTTGAAGAAGCCCTGGATCTGCCCGGCGTGCATGTCCATGGACACCACCCGGTTGACGCCCGCGACCTCCAGCATGTCCGCCACCAGCTTGGCGGTGATGGGCGTGCGGGCCGCCACCTTCCGGTCCTGCCGAGCGTACCCGTAGTACGGCATCACGGCGGTGATGGAGCCGGCGCTCGCCCGCTTGAGGGCGTCGCACATGATCAACAGCTCCATCAGGTGGTGGTTCGTCGGCGGGCACGTGGACTGGACGATGAACACGTCCTGTCCGCGCACGTTCTCGCCGATCTCGACGTGGATCTCCCCGTCGGAGAACGTGTCCACTACCGCGTTGCCCAGGGGCCGCTGGAGGTACTCGCAGATGCGCTGCGCCAACGCCGGGTTCGAGTTCCCGGCGAACACCTTGAAGTCACGCGACGGCTGCATGGGGCGCTGACTAACCCGTGAGCGCCCCGAATGGAAGTTCGTTAGTCGAGTTCAGCCGCCACGGGACCGAGCGTCCCGCTCTGCGCCTGGTGAAGGTGTTTCTCGTACTCAATCAGGATGACGCGCTCCATCTGGCTTCGCGTGTCCGCGTTCAACGGATGAGCGATGTCCTTGTAGGTCCCGTCCTTCCGTTTTTTCGCGGGCATGGCGATGAAGAGCCCGGTGGAGCCGTGGATCACCTTCAGGTCGCGTACGACGAAGCAGTGATCCAGGGTGATGGTGACGTACGCCTTGAGCTTGTCCTCTTCGACCGGAAACACCCGGACGTCGGTGATGTTCATGGTCCCCCCCCGAACCTGGAAGGCCGGAGCTACGGGGAAGCCTGGGACAGACTGAAGGTGAAAAGCAAGCACCCCCTACCTGTCGCGCTGGGGACCGTTCACTGCTCCGCTAGCCGTCATGCCCCGAAGGGCCAATGACTCACCAGGTGGGTGAGGAAGGCCAGGTGGTAGACCACGATGATGGCGTAGACGACGGCGCCCACGCGGATGGCGACGCGGCTGGCCTTGAGCCGGCGGTGCAGGCACAGCAGGCACAGCCCCGCGTTCACGATGAGCAGCTTGGAGAACATGAAGAGCAGCGGTGACTGCTCGTACGCCACGCGCATCACCGGGTTGAGCTCCTCCGCCACTCCCAGTTGCAGGAAGAGCAGGGTGAACAGCCCGTCCAACAGGTTCAGCATGAGCAGCGCCACCGACGCCGGTGACGTGTAGAAAGAAGCCTGCTGCGCCCAACTCCCCGCCTGCACCTCGTTCGCCGTCGCCGCCACGCCCCACCCCCAAGGTTCCCGTCCTGGTACCTGGGGCCTGGGCTATTCAAATCCCTTGCCAGGGCTTCCACGACTTGCGGGAAGCAGCCGGGCAGGCGGCGGAGACGGGGGGCTTGCCAGCCTGGAAACGAAATTGACGGGAAGGGGTGGGTCGCGGAGATTGCCCCCGCCCTGCCACACCCCGACGAGCGTCCATTGCATCAATTCCCCAAAGATATCGGGTGGATAGAGGTCATCTGCGGATCCATGTTCTCCGGTAAGACGGAGGAGTTGATCCGCCGCGTCAAGCGCGCGCTGTACGGCCGGCAGAAGGTGCGCGTGTTCAAGCCGCGCATCGACACGCGCTACGACGACACGCAGGTGGTCAGCCACAGCCAGTTGAAATTGACGTCCCTGCCCATCGAAAGGGCTGAAGAAATTTTCCGGCACCTGTCCCCCGACACGCAGGTGGTGGGCATCGACGAGGTGCAGTTCCTGGGCGGAGAAGTGGTGCAGGTGTGCGAAGCGCTCGCCCAACGGGGCATGCGCGTCATTTGCGCGGGCCTGGACCAGGACTACCAGGGGCGCCCCTTCGAACCGATGCCGCAGCTGATGGCGGTGGCGGAGTACGTGACGAAGGAGCTGGCCATCTGCGCGGTGTGCGGGAACCCGGCCAACCGTTCGCAGCGCATCATTGGCAGCGAGGAGCGGGTGGTGGTGGGCGCGGCGGGTGCCTACGAGCCGCGCTGCCGCAAGTGTCACGTGGCGGAACCCGCGGAGGCGAGCCCTCCGCAGACGCTGAAGCTGTTCGACTGAAGCCGTAAGCCGCCTTAACCCCGGCGCGGGAGCCCCATCCGATGCGCGACACTCTCTACGCGAACGTGCCCTTCAAGTTGAACGAGATGGCCCATCACTATGGGGCCAACGTCCACCTGGTGGGAAATCCGTTTCTCCTCTCCCAGCTGGCCACGCTGTGCGCCAAGGGCACGCTGCAGCCGCAGATCAACCGGCTGGTGGAGCAGCTCTACGCGGACCTGGTGAAGACGGTCATCAACGCGGAGTTCCCGCGCAAGATGGTGACCATCCCCACCCGCATGATCGACTCCACGCCCCTGGGCATCTACCAGGGCGAGGTGGTGGACCCGCAGCTGCGCGTGGTGACGGTGAACATCGCGCGGGCGGGCACGCTGCCGTCGCAGGTGACGTATGACCTGCTCAACTTCACGGTGGACCCGTCCCTGGTGCGCCAGGACCACATCATCATGAGCCGGATGATCGACGCGGCCCAGGCGGTGGTGGGTTCGGAGATTGGCGGCGCGAAGATTGGCGGGGACGTGGACGACGCGTTCGTGCTGTTCCCGGACCCCATGGGGGCCACGGGCGGCAGCCTGTCCACGGCCATCCAGCTGTACAAGACGAAGGTGCCCGGGCGGGCCCGGCGCATCATCACGCTCAACCTCATCGTCACGCCGGAGTACCTGCGCCGGATGACGACGGAGCACCCGGACGTCATCATCTACGCGCTCCGTCTGGACCGCGGCCTGTCCCCGCCGGAGGTGTTCGGCACCGCGCCGGGCCTGCTCTGGGAGAAGGAGCGGGGCCTGGATGACCGGCAATACATCGTCCCCGGTGGCGGCGGCTTCGGGGAGATCATGAACAACGCCTACGTGTAGAGGGAGCACCCGGTGACGACGTTCCACGAGAAGGATGTCGGCGTCCTCATCTCCGAGGAGGCCGTGCAGGCGCGCGTGAAGGAGCTGGGCGCGCAGATTACCCGCGACTACCAGGGCAAGGAGCTGACGCTCATCTGCGTGCTCAAGGGCTCCGCGTTCTTCGCCATCGACCTGGCGCGGGCCATTGATTTGCCGCTGACGCTCGAGTTCCTGGGCGTGGCCAGCTACCACGGCGGCACGGAGTCCACGGGCGAGGTGCGCATCACCACGGATGTGTCCAAGCCGATGGCGGGCAAGCACCTGCTCATCATCGAGGACATCATCGACACGGGGCTCACCATGAGCTTCCTCCTGGAGAACCTCCGGGCGCGCCACCCGGCGTCGGTGAAGATCTGCTCGCTCCTGGAGAAGCCCGCGCGGGCCAAGACGAAGGTGGACATCGACTACAAGGGCTTCGTCATCGAGGACAAGTTCGTCGTCGGGTACGGCCTGGACTACGGCGAGAAGTACCGGAACCTGCCGTTCATCGGCATCTGGAAGCACGCCTGAGAAACGCCTGATGGGCTCGGGTGCCCCTCCCTTCGGGGTGGGGGCCTCGGGACTGCGAGGGCCCTGTCCATGCGCCGCACGGCGGCCGTGTGCAGGGCCTTCGTGCGTCGAGGAGCGCACGCATGCGCAGCCTCTCCTCTGGACACCTGAGGAGGCTTGGACATGCGAGACGGGAACGTGAGAGCCCCCCCGCGGACGGCGACAGTGGGCGGGGAGGCGATGCAGAAGTACCTGGCGGAGGCCGTCGGCACGTTCGTGCTGGTGCTCGGCGGCGTCGGGGCGGCGGTGCTGGCGGGCGACCGCATCGGCTTTCTGGGCGTGGCCTTCGCCTTCGGGCTGTCGCTGCTGGCCATGGTCTACACGGTGGGCCCCATCTCCGGCTGTCACGTGAACCCGGCCGTGACGGTGGGCCTGCTGATGGCGGGCAAGTTCGACAAGCGTCACGTGGCTGGCTACGTCATCGCGCAGTGCGTGGGCGCCATCCTCGCGGCGTTCGTGGTGCTGCTCATCGCGAAGGGCGCGCCGGGCGGCTACTCCGCGGGCGCGGAGGGGCTGGGCAGCAACGGGTACGGGGCGGCGTCGCCGGAGGGCTATGGCGGCGGAGCGGCGTTCCTCACGGAGGTGGCGCTCACCTTCCTGCTGGTGCTGACGGTGCTGGGGGCCACGGACTCGCGCGCGCCGGTGGGCTTCGCGGGCGTGGCCATTGGCCTGGTGCTGACGCTCATCCACCTGGTGGGCATCCCCATCACCAACACGTCGGTGAACCCGGCGCGCAGCCTGGGCCCGGCGCTGTTCGCCGGAGGGGACGCCCTGCGCCAGCTGTGGCTGTTCATCATCGCGCCGCTGTTGGGGGCGGCCTTCGCGTCCGCGGTGTACCGGCTGGTGAACCGCCCGGCGGTGCAGATTACGGCCGCGCGCGCGGAGCAGGCCCTGGACGAGGAGCGCCGCGAGCGCGTGGTGGGCCCGCGCGACGTGGAGCGCCCCGTCTGAAGCGTGTTGAACGCACGAATGCCGTGCCTCGCTTCGATGCGGGGCACGGCCTGGGTGTGTGAAGCAGGGGAGGGGACGGCCTAGAAGGCGGCGTCGAAGACGACGTCGTTGGCGGCGCCCACGCCCACGGCCACCTGGTAGGACGACACGCGGCGCTCGAAGAAGTTCGTGAGCTCCTGCACGTCCTGCAGGTCCATGAAGTGCAGCGGGTTCTTGGTGTGGAAGATGGGGGCCATGCCCAACATCTGCAGGCGCTGGTCGGCCACGTACTCCAGGTAGCCGCGCATCTCCTGCACCGACAGGCCCATCACGCCGCCGCTCAGCAGGTCCTGGGCGAACTGCGTCTCGCACTCCACCGCGTCGCGCATCATCTGCACGACGTCCTTCTCCAGGCTCGCGTCGAAGAGGTCCGGCTCCTCCTTGCGCGCCGTCTGGATGGCCTCGAAGGCGAAGGCCATGTGGGCGGACTCGTCGCGGAACACCCAGTTGGTGCCCGCGGCCAGGCCGTTCAGCAGCCCCTTGCTGCGCAGGAAGTACACGTACGCGAAGGCCGCGAAGAAGAAGAGTCCTTCAATGCAGCCCGCGAAGCAGATGAGGTTCAGCAGGAACTGGCGGCGGTCCGACTTGGAGCGGATCTGATCCACCGCCTGGATGCTGTCCATCCACTTCATGCAGAAGCGCGCCTTGCGCTGGATGGACGGGATGTTGTCCACCGCCGCGAAGGCCTTGGCGCGCTCCGCCGGGTCCGGCACGTAGGTGTCCAGCAGCGTCAGGTAGAACTGGACGTGCAGGGCCTCTTCGTAGAGCTGACGCGACAGGTACATGCGCGCTTCGGGCGCGTTCAGGTGCTTGTAGAGGTTGAGCACCAGGTTGTTGCCGACGATGGAGTCGCCCGTGGCGAAGAAGGCCACCAGCCGGTGGATGAGGTGACGCTCCGCGTCCGTCATCTTCGAGCGCAGGTCCACCAGGTCCGTGGAGAAGTCGATCTCCTCCACCGTCCAGGTGTTCTTGATGGCGTTGCGGTACATCTCGAAGAAGACGGGATACGCCATGGGGCGCAGCGTCAGGTTCATTCCCGGATCGAGCAGCATTGCTTCGGTACTCCCTTACTCACACGACGACAGGGGACAGCAGGGTGGGGGACCGCCAGAGGACTACTGGCAGGCCTCGCACGCCTCGGGGTTTTCCAGCGAGCACGCCACCGCTTCCGCCTCCGCGGTCACCACCTGCGGCGCGGGCGTGGGGGCGGCCGTCATCGTCGGGCCGCCCTGGCCCACGGTGGTCTTGGCGATGCGGGTCGCCGGGCGCGAGCGCATGTAATAGGTCGTCTTGAGCCCCTTCTGCCACGCGTAGAAGTACATCGAGGACAGCTTCCCGATGTTGGGCGTCTCCACGAAGAGGTTGAGCGACTGGCTCTGGTCGATGAAGGCGCCGCGGTCCGCGCCCATGTCCAGGAGCGCGCGCATGGGGAGCTCCCACGCGGTGCGGTAGATGGCGCGCAGCTCCTCCGGCAGCTCCGTGAGGTCCTGCACGCTGCCTTCGGCCATCTTGATGCGGTTGCGGGTGTTCTCGTTCCAGAGGCCCAGTTGCTGCAGGTCGCGCACCAGGTAGCGGTTCACCTGGAGGAAGTCACCGGACAGCGTCTCGCGCTTGAAGAGGTTGGACACCTGCGGCTCGATGCACTCGTAGCAGCCGGCGATGGACGCGATGGTGGCCGTGGGCGCGATGGCGATCATCAGCGAGTTGCGCAGGCCCACCTTCATGATGCGCGAGCGCAGCGCGTCCCAGCGCAGCGTGTCCTCCGGGACGATGCCCCAGCTGTCGAACTGGAGCTCGCCCTTGGCCGCGCGCGTCTCCGGGAAGGAGGGGTGCGCGCCGAACTGCTCCGCCAGGTCGGAGGAGGTGACCAGCGCCGCGTAGTAGATCTCCTCGGAGATCTTCTTGGACAGGTTGCGCGCCTCCACGGAGTCGAAGGGCAGGCGCAGCTGGAAGAAGACGTCCTGGAGGCCCATCAGGCCCAGGCCCACCGGGCGCCAGCGGCGGTTGGAGTCCGCGGCGGTGGGGATGGGGTAGTAGTTGAGGTCGATGACGCGGTCCAACTGCTTGAGCGCGAGCATCGCGTTGGAGCGCAGCAGGTCGAAGTCGAACTTCCCGTCCTTCACCATGCGGCTCAGGTTGAGCGAGCCCAGGTTGCACACCGCCGTCTCACCCTGGCTCGTGACCTCCAGGATTTCGGTGCACAGGTTGGACAGGTGGATGACGTTGCCCGGCTGGCCCGTCTGGTTGCTCTTGCGGTTGCAGATGTCCTTGAAGGTCATCCAGCCGTTGCCCGTCTGGGCGAGCACCTTCATCATCCGCGCGTACAGGTCGCGCGCCTTCACCTTGCGCACGGCCTGGCCCTGCGCTTCCGCCTCCGCGTAGGCCTTGTCGAAGGCGTCACCGAAGAGGTCGGTGAGGTGGGGAGTCGTCTTCGGGTCGAAGAGGCTCCACTCCTGGTCGGCCTCCACGCGGCGCATGAAGAGGTCCGGCACCCAGTTGGCCAGGTTGAGGTTGTGCGCGCGGCGGGCCTCGTCACCGGTGTTGTCGCGCAGCTCGAGGAAGTCCTCGATGTCCGCGTGCCACGTCTCCAGGTACACGCAGCACGCGCCCTTGCGCTTGCCGCCCTGGTTCACCGCCGCCACGGACGCGTCCAGCGTCTTGAGCCACGGGACGATGCCGTTGGAGTGGCCGTTGGTGGACTTGATCAGCGAACCGCGCGCGCGCACGCGGTGGTACGCCACGCCGATGCCGCCGGAGAACTTCGACAGCATCGCGATGTCCGAGTACTTCTTGTAGATGGCGTCCAGCTCATCCGCCGGCGAGTCCAGGAGGAAGCAGCTGGAGAGCTGCTCGTGGCGCGTGCCGGAGTTGAACAGGGTGGGGGAGGAAGGCAGGTACTCCAGCGAGCTGAACAGGCGGTAGAGCTCGATGGCCTCGCGCGCGTTGTCGCCGGACAGGGCGCAGGCCACGCGCAGGAAGAAGTCCTGCGGCGTCTCGATGACTTCGCGCGTCTGCGGGTTCTTGAGCAGGTAGCGGTCGTAGACGGTGCGCAGGCCGAAGTACTCGAACAGGTCGTTGCGGACCGGGTCGATGGCGGCGTTGAGCTTGCGCGCGTTGGCCTGGACGAAGGTGAGCAGGCGGTCCGCGATGAGGCCGTGCTTGTGGCCGGCGGCGACGGACTGGCTGAAGGACTGGATGTCCTGGTTGCTGACCTCCTTCTGGATGAAGGTGGAGAGCAGGCGCGCGGAGAGCCGGGCGTACTCGGGCTCCTCCACGATGAGCGCCGCGGCGGTCTGGATGGACAGGCTGTCCAGCTCCCGCGTGGTGGCGCCGTCATACAGGCCGCTGATGGTCTTGGTGGCCACGCGCATCACGTCCACGCGCGACAGGCCCACGCACGACTTGCCCACCGCCCGGACGATCTTGTTGAGGTCCACCGGCTCCGCCGTGCCGTTGCGCTTCTTCACCCGCATGGTGGTGGTGAAGTCGCCGGGAGCCGACGGGGCCTGCGTGGCGGGCGCCACGGCGGCGGAGTCGGGGGGCGGCGAGGCGACGGCGTTCGGCTTGAAAGGCGTCTGGACGGTCACGGGCGTCTCACTTCCAGGACAAGGCAATGCGGAGCCACCAGGGCGGACTGACCCCGTGGGTGAAGGCTCCGGTGATGGCAGGGAGGAACTGACTTCCGATCAGGACCCGGGGGCTTGGCGACAGCGGCCCGACATGTAGCGAATTGTGGGGCAGGCGTGTGTGTCGATCAAGAAAACCACACCAGCCTCCGGGTTCCGGGAGCGAGCCCCCGGACTTGGGGCAGCCGCTCGAACGCACCCAACCTATGGGGGGTCACCTGGTGTGTCAACGCTAGATCCTGTGTAAACCTGCCGCCAGGGTCGGATCGATCATTGCAATCTATGATCACTCACCAACACTGTTCCGGCCGTCTTCCGCACGACATTTACAGGGCCGGAAAAGCCCCTTCGGGACCGTCTTTTTCATGGGGTCACCCAACCCCTGGAGATCAGGGCTGGGCGCCCGCGTCGGGGGTTGGGGCGGCTGACGGAGGCGTGGCGGACGCGTCACCGGCGGGTGACGGGGCGGGTTGCCGGGGCGCCGGTGCTACAGGGGTGTTGTTCGGGGCGCTCTCGCTGTGGACAGCGCGGCGCAGGGCCTCCTCCAGGTCGCGTGCAGTGGGTCCCACGGTGGTGAGCATCTGGTTGGCGGCGCGGGCGTGGCGGTTCTCCGTCTCCGCGGCGAGCTTGAGCTGGGCCAGGCCTTCCGACACGAGGCGGCGGGCGTCCTCCAGCTTCTGGCGCGCCTGGTAGAAGGCGACGTCGGTGAGCATGGACTGGAGGCTCCTGCGCTGCTCCTCCGTGATGCCGGACAGCTTCTCCGCGCGGCGCAGATAATAGAGGCCGCGCTCCACCTTGGCGGGCTCGCCGGACGCGATGCGCGGGCGGGCCAGGGTCTCCAGGAGGGGGAAGAGGGCGCGGTCCAGGTCGTCGCGGTCGGTGAACTTCTGCTGCGTCAGCAGGGTGACGTCCTGGCCCTCCAGGGGGAGGGGGGCGTAGGCGTCCGCGAGGCGCGGGTCCCCGGGGCGGTAGGCGGCGGCGCCCGTGGGCAGGGCGCGGCCCTTCATCACCACCAGCTCGCCGCTCTCCTGCACGACGGTGAAGGTGCGGGCGTTGAGCTGGCCCAGGAGGAAGACGACGCCGCCACCCAGGCCCAGGATGACGAGGAAGACGACGAGCCGGGTGAAGGTGCGGCGGGCCCGGTAGCCGAATCCCTGCGGTGAATGGGTGGTCATGTCGCCTGCTCTCCGGTCGGACGGGCTTGGGCCCGTGAGGGTCGAAACCTGAAATTGGGTCTTCTGGGACTCCAACGCTACAGTTTGCGCCCCGCCGGGATCATCATTTGCAATCCACCTTTCGTCGCATGGGGCCCAGCGAGCTGTTGCCCCGCTACATCTTCGCGGAGAGCCTGTTCGCGCGGCGACGCGTGCTCGAGGTCGACGCCGTGGCGTCCACGGGCGGCGAGAGCGCGCGCTTCCTGGTGGAGCGTGGCGCTCGCACCGTGGTGGCGTGCGACGCGGACGTGTCCGCGGTGGAGGCGGCGCAGAAGGCCCATGCGCACCCGCAGGTCCGCTACCGCGCCAACGTCTATGACGACCTGGAGGCGGGGAGCTTCGACCTGGTCCTGGTGACGGACCTGGCGCCCTACGTGCGCGCGCCGGAGCTGTTGGCGGAGCTGGCGCGGCTGGTGGCCCGGCAGGGCTTCCTGATGGGCGGCCTGCGCAACATCGCCGGGCTGGCGTTGCCGCAACTGCTGGAGCCGGAAGAGACGGTGCCGCCCACGTACGGGCAGCTGCTGGACGCGCTGACGGCGCACTTCCCCCATGTGGAGGTGGCCACGCAGTCGCCGGTGCTGGGCTATCAGCTCGCGTTCGAGCGGGGCGAAGGGCTGCAGGTGGACGGCTCGCTCGTGCGGCACAGCGAGGCGGCGTACTTCGTGGTGATGGCGGGCCTGGAGCCGGCGCGGGTGGTGGACCCCACGTGGGTGCAGCTGCCGCCGGAGCCGCTGGCCTTCACGCGCGGCAAGCTGGACGAGGTCGCGGCCCGGGCGAAGACGTGGGAGGAGCGGGCAGGGCGGCTGAAGGAAGCGGTGTCGAAGCTTCGCGCGGAGATTGGAGACCGCGAGGCGGAGGTCGTGTCGCTCAAGCCGGCGCTGGAGGGCGCCCGGCAGGACATGGCGCGGCTGACCGCGCAGCTGGAGCAGGCTCGGGGCACGGTGGAGTCCGCGCGCGAGCGGGACGACCTGAGCAGCCGGCTGCGGCGCCGTGAGCTGGAGTTGCAGGTCGCGACGGAGCGGATCGCCGATGCGGACCGGCGGCTGACGGCGCAGCGCCTGGAGGTCGAGGCGGCGCAGCGCGCGCAGGCGGACGCGGGTGTGCAGGTGCTGGCCGCTCAGGAGACGCTGCGGCTGGAGCGGGCGCGGCGCGAGGAGACGGCGGCGACGCTGGACGAGTCGCGCGAGCGGCTGACGCAGGCGTACACGGATTTGCGCGCGCTGCAGGACGAGCTGGGCTCGCTGCGCATCGACCGGGAACGGGACCGGCTGGCGGCGGAGCGCGCTCAGGACGGGGCGGAGGACAAGCGCCGTCAGGCGGAGGCGGCTCGCGAGCGGGAGCTGCGCATCGCGGAGCAGTATTCGACGGCGCTCGCGGCGGTGGAGCACCTGAAGGCGGAGCTGGCGCGCGCGCAGGAGTCGGCGCGGACGGCGGGCGACGCGGTGCCGGTGAAGGATGCGGAGCTGGCGCGAGCGCGCCGGGAGCTCGCCGAGGCCCAGCAGCGGATGCACTCCGCCGAAGGGGCGCGCAAGGACGCGGAGGCGCGGCTCGCGGAGCGCGAGGCGTTGCAGCGCGGCCTGGAGACGGAGCTCACCAGCGCGCGTGAGGCGGAAGCCCGGCTGCGGCAGGAGCTGGAGGGCCGTGCGCAGTCGGAGTCGGCGGCTCGGGCGCTGGCGGCGCGGTTGGAGGAAGAGCTTCACGCGGCCGGGCTGCGCCTGGAGTCGCTGGAGGCGGATCAGAAGCGGGTCGAGTCCGCGCAGCACGTGGCGGGGCAGCGGCTGGCGGCGGCGGAGACGGAGCGCGTCCGCGTGGAGGCCGCGCTCGTCCAGGCCATCGACGCGGAGCGGGGCCAGGCGCAGGCACGGCTGGAGGAGGCGCTGGCCCAGGCTCGCGCCGAGGCCGACGAGCGGGTGACGAACGCGCTGGCCGCCGCGCACGCCGACGCGGATTCGCGGCAGGAGCGCGCGCTGGCGGAGGCCCGCGAGCAGGAGGAGGCGCGGCTCGCGAAGGCGCTGGAGGAGGAGCGGGCTCTCGCGGAGCTCGTGCTGACGGAGGCTCGTGAGCAGGCGGAGGCCCGGCTCGCGCGGACGTTGGAGGAAGAACGGGCTCTCGCGGAGCTCGCGCTGACGGAGGCCCGTGAGCAGGCGGAGGCCCGGCTCGCGCAGTCGCTGGAGGAGGCCCGGTCCGACGCGGAGGCCCGGCTCGCTCGGGCGTTGGAGGAGGCCCGGTCCGACGCGGATGCCCGTGTCGAACGTGCGGCGGCGGATGCGCGCGAAGCGGCTCAGGCGCTGGAGGCGAACCGGTCCGACGCGGATACCCGTGTCGAGCGTGCACTGTCGGATGCGCGCGAGGCGGCTCAGGCGTTGGAAGTGGCTCGGGCCGATGCGGATGCCCGGGTCGAACGCGCGGTCGCGGACGCGGCTCAGGCGCTGGATGCGGCTCGGGCGGATGCGGATGCCCGTGTCGAGCGGGCTCTGGCCGAAGCGCGGGCCGACGCGGATGCTCGGATGGCGAAGGCGCTCGCGGACGCCGCTGCTGAACGGGCCTCGGCCCTGGCGGAGGCGGAGAACCAACGCGAGCAGGCGCTCACCGAGGTCCGTGCCACGGCCTCGGCTCAGCGGAGCCGGCAACTGGCGGATGTCGAGGCACGGACAGCGCAGGCCCTCGCGGAAGCGCGTGCCGAGGCGGAGGCCGAGCGGGCCCAGGCGCTGGCAGAAGCCCGCGCCGAGTCGGAGGCCGAGCGGGTCCGGCAGTTGGAAGAAGCCGAGGTCCGCGCGGCGCGGATGCTCGCGGAGGCGCGTGCCGAGGTCGAAGCCCGCGCGGCCAGCACGCTCGCCGACGCCCGCGCCGAGTCGAGCGGCCAGACGGAGCAGGTGCTCGCCAACGTGCGCGCAGAGGCGGAGGCCCGGCTCGCGGCGGCGGAGGCTCGTGCCGCGGAGGCCCTCGAGGCCGCGGTCGACCAGGTCCGTTCCGAAGCCCGGGACACCCTGGCCCGTGAGGTGTGGGAACACGGGGCCCGGCTCGCGGAGTCGAACCAGGCGCGCGAGACCGCCGAGGCGCGCAACACGGAGCTGGAGGCAACGCTCCGCTCGCTGCGGCAGGAGTTGACCGACGCGGAAGCCCTGGCTGCGCTCATCCAGGAGGACCTGGCTCGGGAGCAGAAGGCCCGGGCCTCGGCGCAGGCGGAGCTCGACGCGGCTCGCGAATCGCTGACCCACGAGCAGGAGCGGGGGGCTCGCTGGGAGGCGTTGCTCGCCGATACCCAGGCGCAGTTGCTGTCGGAGCGCGAGCAGCAGGCCCGTGCACAGGTGGCGCTCGCGAACCTTCAGGAGTCGCTCGACGCGGAGCGGGCCCTTCGCGCACGGCTGGAGGGTTCCGAGTCCTCGTGGAACGAGGCGCAGAGCGCACTGGAAGCGGACCGGCTGCGGCTGGATGCCGCGCTGGGCGTGGCGCGCACGGTCCTGGAGGATGAGCGCTCGCAGCGGGCCCGTTTGGAGACGTCGTTCGCCCAGCTCCAGCAGGACTCCGCTTCGGCGCTGGAAGAGGAGCGTGCCCGGGCTGAAGCCTCGCGGGCTTCGGCACAGGAGGCGCGGACCCAGCTCGAAACGGACCTGTCGGAGGCGCGTGCCGCGCGGCTGTCCACCGAGGCCGCCTTCGAGCAGACGCGCCAGACCCTTTCGGAGGTCCAGGCCTCCTTCGCCGAAGCGCAGCGTACGAACGAAGCCGCGCTGCTGGAGCTGCGGCAGTCGCACGCGGCGTCGGCGGACGAGGCGCGTGGTTACGTCCGGGAGCTGGAAGAGGCTCGCACCGCGCTGTCGGAGGCGAAGCAGTCGCAGACGGCCCTGGATGCGACGGTGCGCGAGCTGCGCGCGGAGCTCACCGAGGCGCGGCGGTCCGAGGTGGAGGCGCTGTCCTCGCTCGATGATGCGCGTACGCAGGAGGCTCGCGACCGCGAGTCGCGCGCGAAGGATGAGGCTGCGCTCAACTCGGAGCTGGAGACCCTGCGCGCGGAGTCCTCGGCCCAGCGCGAGCGCCTGACCGAAGCGGAGCAGGCGCGGGCCGCCGTCCAGGTTCGGCTCGCGGAAGCCGAAGCCCGCCGCGCCGAACTGGAAGCGTCGCTGTCGGACACCGAGTCCCGCTTCGCCGAAGAGGCCACCCGTCTCCCCGCGATGCAGCAGGCCCTCACGGAGGTCGAGGCCCGCCTCGCGACCGAGACCGCGCGAGGGACCACGCTGGAGCAGGCCCTGGCGGAGGCGGAGGCCCGGCATGCCGCCGCGTCCTCGCAACGGGCCGCGCTGGAGCAGTCGCTCGCGGAGGCGGAGTCCCGGCTTGCCTCGGAGTCCACGCGGCGCTCCGAACTGGAAGCGGCGCTCGCGGAGGCGGAGGCACGGCAGGCCGCTGAATCCACGCGGCGTGCCGAGCTGGAGGCATCGCTCTCGGAGGTCGACGTCCGGCAGGCCGCGGAGTCCATCCGCCGCTCCGAACTGGAAGCGTCCATCGCCTCGGCGGAGTCCACGATTGCCGCCGAGTCCGCTCGCCGCTCCGAGCTGGAAGCTTCGTTGAAGGATGCGGAGTCCCGCCTCGCCACCCTGGAGCAGGCCCTATCGGACGCGGAGAAGCGTGCCGCCTCCGAGACGTCGCGCCGGGTCGGACTGGAAGCCTCCCTGACGGAGGTCGAGTTCCGGCTCGCCGCGGAGACCACGAACCTCAGCGCGCTGGAGGATTCGCTCGCGCAGGCGGAGGCCCGGCTCGCGGAGGGTTCGCAGTCGCAGGACGCGGCACGCGAGTCCGAAGCCCGGGCTGCGCGTCTCACGGAGTCCCTGTCCGCGCGCGAACAGGAGCTGCGCGAAGCCAGCGCCCTGCGGGTCTCCATGGAAGCGCAGCTGGAAGGCGCGCTCTCTCGGACCGAGCGGCAGCAGCAGGATCTGGACGAGCTGCGCGAGCAGCTGGGGCAGAAGGAGCAGGAGCTGACGGCCCTGCGCGCGGAGACGGCCCGTTTGGGCGCCGCGCACCAGGAGTTGATGCGCCTGGGCTCCGAGCTGCAACGGGCGCACGCCGCGCTGCATGAGCGGAGCCAGCAGGTCGGCCGGCTGGAAGCGGAGTTGGTGGACGCCAGCGACCGGCTCGCCGCGACACGCGAGCACGCGGAAGTGCTCGTGGTGCAGCTCGAAACCGCGCGCCGCTTCGCGGGCAAGGCCACGAACCTGGAGTCCTCGCTGGAAGGCCTGCGCGCGGAACTGGAAACCGCGCGCGCGGACGCGGCCCGGCTCACGGAGGCCGTCCAGACCGGGAACGAGCGCACCGCCACCCTGGAAGCCCAGCTCGCGGACCTCACCACGCGCGCGGAGCAGGAGCGGACGGATCTGGAAGCCCGGCTCGCCGAAGCCACCGCCCAGTCCGGCACGGAGCAGGCCGAGCTGGAGCTGCGCCTGACCGAAGCGCTCACCAGCGCCGGCACGGACAAGGCCACGCTGGAGCTGCGCCTCAACGAGGCGCTCGCGAGAGCCGGCCTGGAGAAGGCCGAGCTGGAGACGCGCCTCAACGAGCTCCTCGCGAACGCCGGGACCGAGAAGGCCGAGCTGGAGACGCGCCTCAACGAGCTCCTCGCGAACGCCGGGACGGAGAAGGCGGAACTCGAAGCCCGCCTCGCGGAGCTCACCGAACAGGCCCGCGAGGAGAAGTCCTCCATCGAAGCCCAGCTCGCGGAAGCCACTGCCCGCGCCGCCGCGGAGCGGGCCGAACTCGAAGCCCGCATCGCGGACCTCACCGCCCAATCCGACTCCGCGAACGCGGAGCGCGAAGCCCGTCTCGCGGATGCCCAGACGCGCGCCGCCACGGAACAGGCCGAACTCGAAGCCCGCCTCGCCCAGTCCG
Source organism: Corallococcus sp. AB045 (assembly GCF_003668895.1). Lineage (NCBI taxonomy): Bacteria > Pseudomonadati > Myxococcota > Myxococcia > Myxococcales > Myxococcaceae > Corallococcus > Corallococcus sp. AB045. The sequence goes on along the minus strand of NZ_RAWN01000004.1, from coordinate 82,418 downwards.
CCGAACAGACCCGTGAATCCCTCGCCTCCATGGAGGCCCGGCTCGCCACGGCGCTCGAGGACGCGCGGACCGAACAGGCCGCGCTGGAGTCCCGCGTCGCCGCCCTGACCCAGGCCGCCGCCGACGCCGAGGCCCAGGCCCGCCGCGCGGACTCCGAGCGCACCGCCATGGCCTCCGAACGCGAGCGCCTCCAGTCGGACCTGACGGTCGCCCGCGCCGCCCGCGTCCGCCTGGAGGGCCGGACCAACTCCCTGGAGACCGCCGCCGCGGATGCCGCGCGCCTCCTGGACACCGAGCGCGCTGAACGCGACCAGCTCTCCACCCGGATCCGCGAACAGCAGGCCCGGCTGGAAGCGTTGGAGACCGAACGCGAGACCCTGGTCCAGGCCCTGGAGGAATCGAAGTCCGCCGCCGCCCCGCCCCCGGAGGACGTGCTGGAGATGGCCGCGGAGATGGAGGTCCTCCAGGCCCACGTGGAGAAGATGCAGGACCAGCTCGCCACCCGGGAGGCCGAACTGGCCGAGCTGCGCCGCGCCAGTGCCCCCGCCGCCCCCGGGGCCTCGCGCCGGGCCATGCCTGCCCTGGACGTTCCGTCCCCGCCCAAGAAGGTCGGCGAGCGCGAATAAACGCGGGCGTCTACACTTCCCCCCGTGGACGCAAGCGAACGCATCTTCAAGTACCACGGCCTGGGAAACGACTTCGTCGTCCTGGACCGGCGCCGCACGGGCCTGGACATCGGCGCGGAGCAGTCCCGCTGGCTGTGCGACCGGCGCCGGGGCATCGGCGCGGACGGGGTGCTCGCCATCCTCCCGTCGTCCCGCGGCCTTGCCCGCATGGTCGTCCACAACGCCGACGGCAGCATCGCGGAGATGTGCGGCAACGGCCTGCGCTGTGCGGTGAAGTATCTGGTGGACCAATCCGGCCAGCACCCCGCGCTCATCGACGTGGAGACCGGGGCCGGCGTGCTCACCTGCGAGCCCGGCTACGGCGACGGCGGCGTTGTCGGCGTGGACATCTCCATGGGCCCGGCCCGGCTGGTGGCCGCGAACCTGCCCTCCGGGACGACCGGCCAGCCCTTCGTGAGCGCCCCCGTGCCCGGCCATGAAGGCCTGCTCGGCACCGCGGTGAACATGGGCAACCCGCACCTGGTGCTCCTGGACCAGCCCCTGGAAGCCGCCGAGCGCCTGGGCCCCGGCCTGGAGCGGCACCCCGCCTTCCCGGACCGCACCAACGTGGAGTTCGTCCGCGTGGACGAGGACGGCCTCACCGTCGTGGTCTGGGAGCGCGGCTGCGGCCTCACCCAGGCCTGCGGCACGGGGGCGTGTGCGTCCGCCGTGGCGGCCGTGCTGGCGAAGCGCCTGCCCTCGAATGCCTGGCTGCGTGTCACGCTGCCGGGCGGCGACCTGAGAATCCGCGTTCCGGACGACCTGTCCGACATCCGGCTCCGAGGCCCCGTAGCCTTCGTCTTCGAAGGCGTTGTCGTGCTTCCAAGGGCCCGATAGCCTTCGGTTTTCCTCCCTTCTCCCCCCGAGCGCCGTGGCCGGTCCCATCCTCGTCGTCGACGACGACCTGTTCTTCCGACAACTCGCCACGGACTTGCTGTCACGCCGGGGGCACCGCGTGGTGGCGGTGGAGAACGCCACCCTGGCCCTGGAAGAGGTGTCCCGGGCGACGTTCGACCTGGTGCTCACCGACGTGGTGATGCCCGGCGTGGACGGCTTCTCGCTCACCGCGCGCCTGCGCGAACGCGACCCCGAGCAGGAGGTCATCCTCGTCAGCACCCGCGACGACGTGCAGGGCTCGGAGGTCGCGCTGCGCCTGGGCGTGGCGGACTGCCTGGTCAAGCCCGTGGAGGAGTCGGACCTGCTGCTCGCGGTGGACCGCGCCATGGAGCGTGCCCAACTGCGCCACGAGCGCGCTCGGCTCCAGGATGAGAACCTGGAGTTCGCCCGCTTCCACAACCTCCAGCAGCGCTGCCTGGAGCTGCTCTCCCATCCGGATCTGGAGTGGCTCCAGGAGCGCGTCATCGCGGACCTGGGCGCGGTGTGTGACGCGCAGAGCGCCGCGCTGTGGGTGGTGGACGACCGGGGAGACCTGGCGCTGCGCTCGTACCGGGGCCTGCTCGACAAGCAGTTCCTGCCGGAGAAGATGAGCCCGGAGGGGCCGCTGTCCCTGCGTCTGCGCGAAGCCGCTCCGTGGCTCGCGCGCGATGAGCGCTCCCCGGTGCTGTACGTGCCGCTGGTGGCCGCCGGGGAAGTGATGGGCCTGGCGCAGCTGTCCGACCCGCTCACCGGCGACTTCCGCCTGGAGCACACGCGCGACGCGAAGGTGCTGGCGGACTTCGCCGCGGTGGGCGTGAAGAACGGCCGCAAGCTGATGGCGCTCCAGCGCCTGGGCCTGCGCGACCGCGACACCGCCGCGTACAACCTCAGCTACTTCACCGACTACGCGTCCAAGGAGATCTACAAGGCGCGCAGGTACGGGCGCACGTTCTCGCTGCTGACCTTCAGCATCGACAACCTTCCGCTGGTGCGCGTGCGGCTGGGCGCGCAGGACGCGAAGAAGGCCGTGCGCGGCATCATCAAGGCGCTCAGTAAAATCATCCGCGACTCGGACGTCATCGCGAAGGCGAGCGACCAGGAGTTCTACCTCCTCCTGCCGGAGACGGACTTCTTCGGCGCCATGATGTTCGTGCGCCGCGCCGTCGCCGCCGTGCGTGACGAGCCGGAGGTGCAGGACGTGGAGCAGCGCCTGCCGCTGGCGCTTGTCGGTGGCGCCAGCACCTTCCCCAAGGACGGCGAGGACTTCGACGAGCTGGTGCACCGCTGCCGCCGCCGCATGGACGAGCGGCGCGCGTCGCTCCAGCGCCGGCTGATGCTGGACGGGCTGCCGTTCTGGGACGAGGTGGACCTGCTGCTGGGCACGCCCAACAGCCCGCGCCTGCCCACGGACGACCGCGCGGAGCCCAGCCGCCGGGGCAAGGTGGCGGACGTGCTCTTCGACGAGCTCCAGGTGGAGATCGCCCGGGAGCTGGTGCGCGACCCGGGCTCGCGCGGGCTGCTCTACGTGGGCGGCCCGGAGATCCGCGCGGACCTGCCGCTGGCGGTGGGCCTGGAGCAGGCGCCTCCGGACCTGTCGTCTCGCATCTACCTGTTGGGCCGCCGCGTGGACCTGGAGTCGCACGCGGCGCTCACGCCGGTGTTCCTGGAAGGGGACGAACGGGTGGCGCGCCACGAGTTCATCCTCTGGCTGTCGGAGAGTGCGTCGTACGCGCTCATCCAGCGGCGCGGGCGGGGCGCGACGTGGGGTTTCCACACCTCGGACACCGCGGTGGTGGACGGGCTCATCTCCAAGCTGCAGGCCGAATACGACCTGCAGCCCTACTGACGTCACGAAGCGGAGCAAGCGACCTTGGCCCAGGTGCGGAAGATCCTCATCGCCGACCCCGACCTCGACTCGGTGCGCGCCCTGTCTCGGGCGCTGCGCACGAAGGGCTATCAGGTGCACTACGCGCCGGATGGCTCGCGAGCGCTGGAGGTCGCGGTGCTCCGGCACCCGGACCTGACGCTCTTCGACGAGGCGTGCCGGCTGCTGGACGCGCGCACGTTCGTGCAGATTCTTCGCACCAACCCGCGCACGGAAGACATCCCGGTGGTGCTCACCACGTCCAGCCTGGACTCGGACCGGGCGCGGGGCATGCGGGACGGCACGCTGCGCAAGCCCTTCAACCTGGATGAAGTGCTCAGCCGCATCGAGCACATCTTCCGGCGCAACGAAGCGGCCAAGGACCTCAAGAGCGAGCAGCAGGAAATCGAAGGTTCGCTCAGCCAGCTCAGCATCCCGGACCTCATGCAGATATTGGGCATGAACAAGCGCAACGGGCGCCTGTCGCTGGAGCGCGGCGGGGAGCGCGGGGAGATCACCGTCTCCGATGGCCGCACAGTGAACGCGCGGCTCGGGAGGGTGGAAGGGGAGAAGGCGCTGTTCCGGCTCCTGTCGTGGACGGAGGGCAACTTCACCTTCACGCCCGGCACCAGCGCCGCGCGTCCGCGCATCAACCGAGCGATGGACGACGCGCTGCTGGAAGGCATGCGCCAGTCGGACGAGGTGAACCGCCTGTTGCCGGGCCTGCCGCCGCGACACACGCGGCTGATGCTGGCGCCGGAGGTGGACCTGTCCGAGGAGCAGCACCCGGTGACGGCGCAGGTGATGGAGCTGCTGCGCCAGCCGCGAGCGCTGGGCGAGGTCCTGGACCTGGCGCCCGCCACGGACATGGAAGTGCTGGGCGTGCTGTCCACGCTGCTCCAGAAGGGCGTGGCTCGCCCCACGGAGAGCGAAGGTCAGAACCTGGGCGGGGGCGATCTCATCGGCGCGGCGGAGGTGCACGCGCTGCGCGGGCGCCTGTTGCGCACGAGGACGCTGTCGAAGGTGGCGACGGCGAAGGTCTTCGTGTGTGGCAGCGGTTCGTCCGCGGCGCGCCGCATCCTGGCGCGGGTGCCGGGGCTGGAGGCGATGTCGGCGGATCCCACCGCGGTGAAGAGTGGCTTCGGGACGCTGGGTCGCCTGGAGCTGAGTGACGTGTTGAACGTGGACTTCTGCGTGCTGCCGCCCGCGGAGGCCGCGCGCCCGCTGTGGCGTCCATTCAGCGCGGGTTCCATTGGCGCGCTGTTGATGGACAACTCGGAGCCGGCGGTGCGGCTGGCGCACTACCTTGCTTGGGAGGTCCGCATCCCCATCGTGGTGGTGGGCACGGAGGTCCCGGCGCCGCTGCAGGGCGCCCCGGCTGGCGTGATTGCTCCGGGGGAGGACCTCACGGAGGCCCTGCGCGCCATGCTGGTCCAGGCGCTCAACCCCTCGCCCACGCTGCCCGGCGTCACGCAGGTGCAGCGCGCGTCCGTGACGCCCCCGTGAACGCTCAGCTCCGGCGCTCCAGGTACATGGGGAGCGCGCCCTTCGGCCGCAGCGTCAGGTGCGAATCCGGCTCCAGCGTGAAGCCGGGCGCTTCGCGCAGACGGTAGCGCTGGGCCACGGTGGCCAGCACGAGCTGCGCCTCCATCATCGCGAAGCTGTTGCCGATGCACTGCCTTGGCCCGCCACTGAAGGGGAAGTACGCGAAGCGGTGCCGCTTCGCCGCGGCCTCGGGGGCGAAGCGCTCCGGACGGAAGGCCTCCGGCTCCTCCCAGAAGTCCGGGTGGCGCTGCGTGACGTAGGGGCTCACGTCCACTGACGTCCCCTTCGGGATGCGGAAGCCGCCGATGACGTCGTCCTCCTGCACGCTGCGGCTGAAGATGACCGCCGCGGGGTACAGCCGCATCGTCTCCTCCACCACCTGCTTCGTGTACCCGAGCCTCGGCACGTCCTCCACCGTGGGGGCGCGTCCCCCGAGCACCGTGTCCAGCTCCGCGTGCAGCCGGGCCTCCGCCTCCGGGTGCTTCGACAGCAGTCCCCACACCCAGCTCAGCGACGTGGCCGTCGTCTCGTGGCCGGCGAGGAGCATCGTCATCACCTCGGCCCCCAGTTGCTCGTCCGTCATGCCCTCGCCCGTGTCCTCGTCGCGCGCGAGCATCAGCATGGAGAGCAGGTCGCCCGTGTCGTCGCCGCGCTCGCGCCGCGTGGCGATGATGCCCCCCACGGTCCCCAGCAGCGTGGCGCGCGCGTCGCGGAAGGCGCGGTCGTAGCGGGTGGGCAGCACGGGCGGCAGCATGCGGAAGGTGCGGAAGCGCTCGGCGATCTGCTGGCTCAGCTCGGTGAAGGCCGCGCCCACCCGTTCGGTCTGGTCCTCCACGGACGTGCCGAAGAGGGCCTCCCCGACGATGGCCAGCGTCAGCCGCATCATCTCCTCGTTGATGCCCACGGGCGTGCCGTTCGCGGAGGCCGTCTCCCAGCGCTGGAGCAGCCCTTGCGTCTGCCGCACCATCCCCGCGGCCATGCCCGTGATGCGCTGCCGGTGGAAGGCGGGCTGCGCGAGCCGCCGCTGCCGGAGCCAGAAGTCCCCCGTGCTCGTGAGCAGGCCGTTGCCGGTGATCCACCGGCCCATGCGGTACGTGAGGTGGTCCTTCGTGTAGTTCTTCACGTGGTCCTGCAACACGTGCTTCACCGCGTCCGGATGCGCGACCAGGTGCGAGCGCATGGGGCCCAGCCGGTAGCGCACCACGTCACCGTACTGGCGATGGAGTCCTCGCAGGCAGCCCAGGAGGTCGCGGCGCGCGTCGGGCAGGATGCCCATGAGCAGGTGGCCCCTGGGGCCTGGGGGCTGACGGGTGACGGTGGCGGTGGCGGTGGTCATCGGGCGCTTCCTCCTGGAGGGAGGTATCGCGCCCCACACGCCCGGCGTGCATGGTCCCGGGGCGCCAACGCATTGTCCGCGGGCGCCACCGCGCATTGCGAGGCGAGGGGACGTCAGGCCATGCTGTCCCGCGATGCGTCCCCAGACGCTCCAGTCCTCGCTGTTCCGGCCCCTGTTCCAGGTGGGCGCGTCGCTGGGCATTGCCCGTGCGCGGCTGCTCGATGCGGTGGGCGTGGACGAAGCCCTGCTCGCGCGGCCGGACGTGCGGCTTCCCTACGCGGCGCTCCAGCGCGTGTGGACCCTGCTCGTCGAGGTGGGCGGCTCCGAGCCGCTGGCCGTACGGCTCGCGCAGGCGCTGGAGCCCACCCACGTGGGGCTCGTGGGCTATGTGCTGGTCAACAGCCCCGACCTGCGCACGTCCCTCCAGCGCTATTGCCGGATCTACGCGCTGCTGGACCCGCGCACGACGTGGCGCGTCCTCCAACTGCCCGGGATGATGCGCGTGGAGCTGGAGCTGGATCCGCAAGATGCCTGGGCCTCGCGACTGAAGCACCCCGTGGAGGGGCTGCTCGTGTCGATGGTGGCCAGCGGTCGCGCGCTCAGCGGAGAGGACTGGCGCCCCACACGCGTGTGCGTCACGCATCCTCGCCATGCCGCATCCTCGGGCGTGGAGGAGTTCCTCGGCGTTGGCATCGAATACGACGCGAGGGCCAACCTCGTACAGGGCGACGAGGCCGCCGCGAAGCTCCCCATCCGTCACGCGGACATCGAGCTGGGCAACCTGCTCCACGCCCGCGCCGAAGCGGAGCTGGCGCGGGTGGAGGCCCAGGAGGTCCGCTCCTGGCGCGAGCGCGTGGAGGAGGTGCTCGCGGCCCAGCCCCGCACGGGCGACCTCATTCCAGCGGACGTCGCAACGCGGCTCGCGGTGAGTGAGCGCACGCTCCAGCGCCGCCTGCGGGAGGAGGGCGTCACATTCGCGGGCCTGGAGGACGCCGTGCGCCGCGACCGCGCCTTCCATCTCCTGCGCGACGGACAGTTGCCCCACTTCGAGATCGCCTTCCTCCTGGGCTTCAGCGACCCCAGCGCCTTCACCCGCGCCTTCCGCCGCTGGAGCGGGGCGACGCCGGGACAGTGGCAGGTGTCCCAGGCCGCGAAGCCCTGAAGGAGGCAGGCGCCGGAATCCGTCCCTCGCGCGGAATGTTTTCCACATGGGCGCGGCACATGGCCGCACCGGAGAGGGGAACACGGATGATCAAGACGCTGAGGGACGCGGAAGAGCTGGTGCGCACGCGCCACGTCATCACCGAGGTGCCCACCCACGGGCCCACGTCCCTCGTCGAACAGGTCATGGGCGGCAGGCCCACCGGCAGCTGGCGCGACCACGCGAAGGGGCGCCTCGCGTACCGGCTGGGGCGCATGCTGCGCGCGTCGAAGGACGTGCTCGCGGTGCGGCTGGTGGAGGGCAAGGTCGCCTTCGTGGACCCCACGCTCTGGCCCGCCGTCTACCGCGTCGCCATGGAGCCCGCGCGCCGCCGTCCGTCACTCCAGGGCCTGTCCCCGGACGCACGCGCGCTGCTCTCCACCGTGGAGCGGGACAAGCGCGTCCCATTGGACAAGGAAGGCCCGTGGACCAAGGCTCGCGAGGCGCTGGAGGAACGGCTGCTGGTCCACTTCTCCGAAGCGCAGGATGACGACGGGCGCCACGTCGCGGTGCTGCGCTCGTGGCGGGACTGGGCCTCTCCGACGCTCAAGGCGGACGCGGCCCGGCTCTCCTACGCGGACGCCCAGGCGCGGCTCAGGGTCGCGTGCGACGGGGCGCCTACGGGCCTGGGGCCCTGGGTCTTCTAGACGCGCTTCTGCTTCAGGCCGCCTCGTCCAGGATCTCCAGCGCGTCCCGTACACCCGGCAGCCGGGCGAGCAGCTCGTACTCCGCGGGCTGGAGCATGGACACGCGGCGGCCCGCGACGCGCTCCATCCACAGCTCGATGCGGTGGTCTCCGTCCGGGTTGAGCTGGCGGGAGATGCGGGCGCGGCGGCCCTCCTTGTGACAGGCCAGGATGTCCTGCTGGAGGCTGCGCAGACGACGGAACACCTTCAGCGCCATTCGACCCTCGGGGGTGTCGAACGTGTGGAAATGCCGGTTCCGCGACAGCGGCCGGCTGGGATCATGAAGCCTCTCCACGAGGCGGCGCACGAAAGGGTCCATCGACGGAGAAGGATAACATCCGCTACCCTGTCCCTCAGCGATGCCCCATCGATTTTTCCCCCGTCCCTGGACGCTCGTCCTGCTCCTGCCGCTTGCTTGCAAGGACCCGGAGACGGCGGCCGCGCAGAAGCAGGCCGTCCAGGTCCAGAACTCCCTGTCCCAGGGCCGTGAAGCGCTTTCGCAGGGCCAGTACGTCCGCGCCATCTCCGAGCTGCGGAAGGCCGCCAACGCCGCGCCAGAGAGCGTGGAGCCGCTCCTCCTCCTGGCCAAGGCCCACCAGGGCGCCGGCAACCCGGGCGCGGCCATCCTCACGCTCAAGCAGGCGGAGGGCCTCATCCCGGGCACGGACCCCGTCATCCAGAAGCAGCTCTCGGACATGTACATGGGGGAGGGGCAGATTCCCCAGGCCATCTCCACGCTCGTGTCGCTGCGGGACGAGGGCAAGCTGTCCAACGAGGACATCCTGTCGCTGGCCCGCCTCCAGGCGCGGCAGGGGCACCCGGACGAGGCCTTCACCACGCTGGAGCGCATCCTCCGGGAGAACCCGGACGACGCCCCGACGAAGACGGTGGAGGCCGAAATCCTGCTCATGAAGGGCGAGGAGCTGCTCGCGGCGAACCTGATGGACCGCGTGCTCCAGGGCACGCCGAGCTTCACGCCCGCGCGGCTCCTTCGCGCGCGCTTCTTCCTGATGAGCGGCGTCAACGACATGGCGGAAGCGGACCTCCAGTCCGTGCCGCCCGAGGACGCGGACTCCACGGACGTGGTGGCGATGAAGGCCCGCGTGCTCATGGCGCTCGGGCGCCCGGCCGAAGCGGAGGGCGCGCTCCGCAAGCTCTTGGAGGACGACGCGGAGAACGCGGAGGCCGTCGCGTGGCTGGCGGAGATCGTCTGCGCCCAGGGCCGCGCGTCGGAGGCCCAGCAGCTGGTGGACCGCGCGCTGCACCTGCGCCCGCGCTTCGCCCGCGCGCTGTACGTGCGTGGCCGCGTGCTGGAGGAGCAGAGCGACGCGCGCGGGGCGGAGGACAGCTACCGCTTCGCCCTCAAGGCGGAGCCCGCCTTCCCGCCCGCGCTGTCGCGCATGTGGCGGCTGCACCTGAAGGCCGGCCGCAAGCCGGAGGCGCAGGAGGTCCTGGAGCGGCTGGCGGGCCTGAACGAGGCGACCGTGGAGGAGAAGGCCGCGCTCGCGAACCTCTATGCCCAGTTCGAGACGCAGCTGCCGCGCGGCAGGAAGCTCATCGACGAGGCCCTGAAGCGCGAGCCGCACAACCCCGATTACCTGCGCATCCAGAAGGCCATCGACAAGGCGACGCCCAAGAAGAAGAAGGCCCCGACGGGGCCTGTCATCATCCGCGGGCGGCGCTGACGGCGGGCGCGGAGGAGGGCAGCCCCTCCGCGTCCATGACGACCTTCTCCAGCGCCTTGAGCCCCTTGCGCTGGCCCACCGCCACCACGAGCAGGTTCTCCCGGGTGAAGTAGCGCCGGGCCACCTCCCGCACCCGCGCGGCCGTCTGGCGGTCCACCTGATCCGCGCGGTGGCCGAACGTCTCCGGCCGGCGGAAGAGCTCCACGCCGCCGAACCACCCGGCCAGCTCCCCCGGCGAGTCCTGGGAGAACTCCAGCAGCATCCGGTGGCGGCGCTTGGCGCGGTTGAGCTCCTCCTCGCCCGCGTCCTTCTCGCAGAGCTCGGAGAGCACGCGCAGCGACTCCGCCACCACGAGCGACGCCTTCTCCGGCGCGCTGGCAGCCTCAATCTCGAAGAGGCTGAGGTCGTGGTACGTGTCCAGCCCTGCCTGCACCGAGTACGCGAGGCCGCGCTTCTCCACGATTTCGAAGGGCAGCCGCGACGACAGGCCGTCGTCCAAGAGGCGCCGCAGAATCTGGAGCGCGGGGAAGTCCTCGTGCTGCTCCGGCACGGCGCGGAAGGTGAGCTTGAACTCCGTCTGCGACTCGTCGTGGGAGACGAAGTGGAAGTGCGGCCCGGGGCCCAGCGGCGGCGGCGCGCTCTCCGTGGTGGCGCTGCCCGTGGGCAGGTGGGCGAAGGCGCGCTCGGCCAGGGCCAGCACCTCCGAGTGCTTCACGCTGCCCGCGGCGGACACCACCAGGTTGCCGGCCACGTAGTGCCGGGCGAAGTGCTCCAGCACCTGGGCGTGGGTGAGGGCCTTCACGGACTCAGGGGTGCCGGCGATTTTGAGGGACAGTGGGTGGCCGGGGAACAGCAGGCGCTTGGACAGGTTGTCCAGGTCGATGTCGCGCCCCTTGTCGTCCACCTCGTCGAGCATCTCTTCCAGGATGATCTGCCGCTCCACCTCCATGTCGGTGAGGCGGGGGCGGGTGAGCATGTCGCCGATGACGTCCAGGCCCACGCTCAGGTGCGACGGGTGCAGCGGGGTGTAGTAGTAGCCGTGGTCGCGGGTGGTGGCGCCGTTGAGGTTGCCGCCCACCTCCTCCACGGCCGCGTTCATCTTCACCGTGTCCGGCCAGGCCTCGCTTCCCCGGAAGAAGAGGTGCTCCAGGAAGTGGCTGACGCCGTTGTTCTCCACCGACTCATGACGGCTGCCGGTCCTCACGTAGACGGCCAGCAGGGCGGTGTGCAGGTGGGGCGTTTCGACGGTGACGACGCGCAGCCCCGAGGGCAGCACGTCCCGGTACGGTGTAAAGCTCATGCGCGAGGAAGCCTTAACACGAAGGTCGTCCCCTGGCCGGGAATACTCTGGCAGGAGAGCGAGCCCCCGTGGGCCTGGAGGATCTGTTGGCTCACCGCGAGCCCCAGGCCCGTGCCGCCCTCCTTGGTGGTGAAGAAGGGCTCGAAGAGGTGGCGGCGGGCCTCCTCCGTCATGCCGGCGCCGGTGTCCCGCACGGTGACCTCCACGTCCCCTTCACGCGGGACGGTGGCCACGGTGAGCCGTCCCCCGGTGGGCATGGCTTCGCGGCTGTTGCGGAGCAGGTTGAGGAACACCTGCCGCAGCTGGCCCTGGTCCGCGAGCACGCGGGGCGTGCCGGGCGCGAAGTCGCGCACCACCTCCACGCCCGCGCGCACCAGCTCCTCGCGGGTGAAGTCGAGCACGCCGTCCAGCACCGCGATGATGTCCTCCGGCTCCAGGTCCGGCCGGGCGGGGCGGGCCATGCGCAGGTATTGCTCGGTGACGTCGGTGAGGCGGTCCACCTCGTGGGTGACGGCGGAGAGCAGCTCGCGCGCCTCCGTGGCGGTGTCCTGCGAGTCGAAGTTCGCGCTGTCCACCGCGTCCTGGAGCAGCTCCACGTTGAGGCCGATGGAGGACAGCGGGTTGCGCACCTCGTGCACGATTTGAGCGGAGATGCGGCCGACCGCGGCCAGCTGCTCCGCGCGCATCAGCGCTTCCGCCTGCGACTTGAGCTGCGCCTCGCGCGCCTGGAGCGAGCGGGCCATCTGGTCGAACTCGCGTGCGAGCAGCGCGACCTCGTCCTCGCCGCGCACGCCCAGCTGGGCGGAGTAGTCGCCCCGGCCGATGCGGGACACGCCTTCAATCAGCGTGCGCACCGGGCGCAGCGTGCGGGCGGACCACGCGGTGACACCCACGCCCACGCCAATGGCCATGATGGACAGCGCGATGATGGTGAGGCCTGTCCTGCGCTCACGCTCCTCCGCGCCGTCCACGCGCTCGCGGATGCGGTTGGTCAGCGTCGCGCGCAGCACGCGCAGCTCACGGCCGATGGCGCTCTCCAGTTGGCGCAGCTCGGCGGTGGCGCGCGCCACCTCCTGGCTTTCGGGGGACTCGGACGCGAGCGAGGTGAACACGGCCTCCACCGCGTGGCCGTAGGCCTTGGAGTTGCGCGACAGCTCCGCGAAGCGCGAGTCCAGCTCCATCACGAAGGGCACCTCGCCTTCCGGGGCGAAGGTGAGCACCTCGCGGGCCTTGGCGCGGGCGGCCTCCAGGCGCTGGGCCATCTGGGGCGCGTAGTACAGGCTCGCCAGCCGGATGAGCGCGCGGCGCGTCTCCACGCTGTTCTGCTCCAGCACGCGCTCGGTGTCCTTCTCCTGGCTGGTCTGGAAGGTCTCCAGCGCGGCGGCGTCCTGGGACAGTTGGAGGTAGCCCTGGCTGACGAGCCGGATCTCCAGCCGGTTGCGGTGCAGCTCCGCCACGCTGAAGAGGGACACCGCCCCGAACGTCAGCAGCACCAGCGCGTAGCCCAGGAAGATGCGGGTGGCGAGCGAGAGCTTCATGGAGGAGGGGACAGGACATACGTCCTGGAGCGGGCGCATTACAGCGCAATCCCCACCGCGCCGCCTGCTTCCGGACGCCTGGACTCCACCCCTCCGGGGAGGGGGGCTGGTAGCGTCCGCCGCATGGCCCCGCGCTTCGTCCGCTCCACGCTCCTCGCCGCCGCCCTGGTGTCCCTCACCCCCGCCTGCGGGGAGAAGGAGGTCCGCCCCTCCCTGGACCTGCTCACCGCCTCCTGCGCCGGCATCCAGCCCATGGCCGGGGTGACGCACCTGCGCTTCCGCGTGACGGGCCCGGGGCTCGACACGCCTCGGGAGCGGGTGTCGACGGTGGAGTGGGCGCAGGAGGACGTGCCGGCCCTGCCGCCGGGGAGCGCGCGGGTGCTGGAGGTGCGGGCCTACGTGGGGGCACCGGGCCAGGGCGGACAGCTGGTGTCGGTGGGCCGAACGGCGCCGTTCGACGTAGCGGAGGGGCAGGCGCCCAAGGTGCGGGTGTTCTTGCGGCGGCTGGGGGAGTTCGTGCCGGTGAACCTGGCGTCGGACCCGAAGACGTGCTCGTTGCCGGCCGAAGCGCGCGCGGCGCATACGGCCACGACGCTGCCGGATGGACGGGTGTTGATCACCGGGGGCTATCTGCCCCAGCCAAATGGCTCGCGGCCCGTGTCGGGGACCACGGAGGTGTTCAACCCGGCGGACGGCACGTTCAGCGCCGGGCCGGACGTGGGTGCGAGGGCCTTCCACACGGCGTCGCTGCTGCCGGATGGCCACGTGTTCCTGGCGGGCGGCGCGGAGTCCTTCGCCCCGGTGTCATTGCAGTCCACGGCGCGCCTCGTGGACGTGGCGACGGGCGCGGTGAGTGAGCTCACGCCCAAGGTGGCGCGCTATCAGCACTCGGCTGCGGTGGATGCGGCGGGCCACGTGTTGCTGGTGGGCGGGCGTGCCGCGGAAGGGAGCGGGGTTTTCACGGCGGAGGCCTTCGACAGTGCCTCCAACCGCTTCGTTGATGTGGCTGGTGACATGCGCCGCGTCGACACGACGCTGACGGTGATGGCGGACGGAAAAACCTTCCTGATTGCGGGCGGCGCGGACACCCAGGGGCCCGTTGCGGAGGTCGTGGCCGTCGGCTTCAGTGGGACGGACCTGGAGCGCCTGACGAACGTGCCGCCCCGGCTGCGCGTGCCCCGCGTGGGCGCCGCCGTGGCGGTGCTGGGCAGGCCGGACGAGTCACCGCGCCCGCTGTTGATGGGCGGCTTCGACGACGTGGCTCCCACCCTGGACGCGCGGGCGGTGGGCGCCTCCGAGGTGCTGGAGGACGTGATGGCCGTGAGCGACGGCCCCGCGCTGATGCCCCGGAGCAATCCGTGCGCGGTGTCGCTGGCGGACGGCCGGGTGGTGGCGCTGGGCGGGCGGGGCACCGGCATCGGCACGACGTACGCGGTCCCGTGGGCGGAGTTGATCACCCCGTACGCAGGCGCGCAGCCCACCGTGCTGGGCCTGACGCTGATGCCGCAGCCGCGCGTGTGGCACACGTGCTCCGCGCTGCCGGACGGCTCCGTGCTCGTGGTGGGCGGCGTGGACGACAGCACCGGGGAGACCCGCGCCAACACCGAAGCCCTGGTGGTGATGCCGCCGCCGCGCGACTGAAGCTGCTACGCTCCAGGTCCCATGAGGGACTGTCTACCTGCCCGGTCTGCTCTGGCCCTGGCGTTGCTCCTGACGACCGCGGAGGCCATCGCGCGTGAGCAAGATGAACTCGCGATCCGCACGGTGCTGCTGTCGGAGCACCCGTCGGACTCCGCACCCACCCTCTACGTGAAGGGGAAGGTGGCCACCGTCCTCCGCTTCGAGACGTCCGTGGACCCCGCGCGGACCCGCATGCTGGCGTGGGAGGGCCGGTTCGAGCCGCTGCTCGCGGGCGGACGCAAGGTGGTCGTGGAGCCTCTCCGGGACCTGGGGGAGGACGAAGGTGTTCCCTTGTTGGTGACGCTCTCGAACGGCAAGCAGGTGCCGTTCCTGCTCAAGCCCGCGGAGGAGGGAGGGCGGAACGCGGTGGATCAACAGGTGAACGTGTTCGAGGACCCGCGCGGCTATGACGCCATGTACTCGACGCTGATGGACTCGCTCAAACAGCGTCGCGCCCTGGAGGAGGAGAACCAGCGCCTGCGGGAGGAAGAGCACTCCGCGGATCACGCGCTCGCGACGCTCCTGGCCCAGGGGAACCTCAAGCACACGCCATTCACCCGTCGCCAGGGCTGGCGCCTCAAGGAGGAGGGGGCGGACATCCTGGTGGAGGTGCTCTCCAGCAAGACGCTGCCGAAGATGGCCGTGTTGTCCACCCTGACGAACCGTGATGCGAAGAAGCCCTGGCGGATGATGGAGGCCCGGCTGTCCACGGTCTCCGGCGGTAACTCACGTGCGTTCGCGCTGCGCATGCAGCAGGAGGAGATTGCTCCGGGCGCCATGGGCCGCATCGCCGTGGTCGCTGACGACAGCGCCTTCCAGTCACCGCAGGGTCTGGAGCAACTGGCGCTGGAGTTGTTCCGGTCCGATGGCCTGTCCCAGGCCTACCTCGTCCTGGAACAGCGTTTCATCCGGGAGTAGATCGACGCGACATGAACGCACCGCGCAAGTGGTCCCCGGTTGCCCTCGTGCTGGCCCTGTCGCTGGGCTGCACCACGACCCGAGGGGGCGTGGGGCTTCATTCGGACGGGACGCCCAAGCCCGAGGACTGTCCCGAGGACGCGCTGAACACGATGCGGATCCTCCGGCTGCGCGTGGGTGACGGAGCGAATGTCACGCTCGACATCAATCAGGACGACGTCAGCCCCATCACGCTCTACGACGGCCCCGTGGAGAGCATGCTCATCTCCAGCCTCGGGCCTCTTGAAACGACCACCCGTCTCTACGGGCGGGTGTGGACCGGAGGACCCCAGGTGGTGGTCCGGTACTACGAGGCGCATCCACCCGACGGCGACAAGATTCCCATCTGCGCCGTGGCGCGGCTCTCCAAGGGGCAGTTGCGGAAGCGGCCCGACTCCAAGCCAGGAACGGCCATCCTGGAGTTCTCCTCGGCGGGCGTCGACATCGTCGAGTCCTATCGCTGAAACACGAAGGCCCCGCGTCCCGGTGAGGGGACCGCGGGGCCTCTGTGCTTCACGCCAGGGTACGGCTCAGGCGTTGGATGGCGGGGCCTCGGAGGGCTTCGCCTCGCCCTCGGTGGTGGCCGTCGGCTCGGTGGTGGCCGTCGGCTCGGTGGCGGCCGGGGCCTCCGTGGGCGTGGCCGCGGCGGTGGCGCGGGCCTCCGCTTCGGCGCGGGCGCGGGCCTGCTCGTCGCTGCGCTGGTCGCTGGCGGCGACTTCGTCCGGCGTCAGCTCCGTGCGGTCCGCGAGCATGCCCGTCTTCTTCTCCAGGTCCTTGATGGCCCGGCGAAGCAGGTCGCGCTCCAGCAGCGTGCGGTTGAGGCGCTTCTCCAGCGCCTTGTACTTGTCCTTGCCCAGGTCGGCCTCGGACTTCGTCACCGACAGGATGCGCGCGTGCGTGTCGGCGCGGCCCTTGAGCCGGCGCACTTCCTTCTCCAGCTCCGCGGCGCGCGAGCGGTCCTTGTTCGCCGCCTGCTCCAGCCGGTTCATCTTCTCGCGGTCCGCGTCGTTCAGCTCGCGGTAGCGGCGCACGGGCTCCGCCGGGGCCACGGGCGCGGGCGTCACGGCCACCGCCGCGTTCACCACGGGCTCGCTCGCGGGCGCGGCGATCTGATCCACCGGAGCCGCGGCCGGAGCATCGGCGGCGGGGACGGCGGCGGGCGCGGTCGTCTGCGCCGGGACGGCGGCGGCGGGGGCCTCACGGCGGCGGGGGCCATTGCGCGACTCGGTCTCCGCGCGCAGCCGGGAGTTCTCCGTCAGGGCCTGCGCAAGCTCCGCGCGGGTCTGCTCCAACTGCATGCTGGCGTTGCGCTCCACCTCGGCGCGGGCCTTCACCAGATCGTTCGAGCCCTTCTCGCCTTCCTTCTGCTCGAAGAGCTTGCGCTTGGTCTGCTTGAGCTGCTCCTTGACCTCCTGGAGCTGGGCGCGCTGCTCGTCCAGCTCCTTCTGCTTGCGCTGGACCTCCGATTCCGCCTTCGCGCGCGCCTTGCTCTCGGACTCCAGCTCGCCCCGGAACGACGGCGCGGAGGAGGAAGAGGAGAGCGAGGGACGGCCCGCGTTGGCACCAGCGCCGCTCTTGTCTCCGAAGAGCAGCAGACCGAGCGTCACGGCGAACCCGATCGATACAAGGATGAGTGCAACCAGCAAGGGAACGACCTCCACAGAAAGATGCAAAAAGCGGGGCAGCCTACCGCTGGGACATGGCGCGTCAAGGCTTCACTGGCAGGCAACCCGGCGGGCCCCAACCGCCGCGCTGGCCGGGCCGTGGCGCCCGCCTGCATTCCGGCTCCCCCGTCAGCGCCATCCTGGGGCACGCTCGCGCCCCATGGCGCACCTGGAGCTGAAGCCGAAGCGGGACGTGTCGAGCTTCCGCAAGCTCGCCATTGGCAGCTGGGCGACCGCGTATGACCCCACGGTCTACGGCACGCTGACGGTGCGCATGGACGCCGCGCTCGCCTGGATGGACGCCTTCCACCAGCGCACCGGTGTGCGGCTCACCGCGACCCACCTGGTCCTCAAGGCCATGGGCGAAGCGCTGCGCCGCTGTCCGGACGCCAACGCGCTCCTGCGCTACCAGCGCATCTACCTGCGACAGCGGATCACCGTGTGTGCGGTGCTCCCCGGTGCGGATCAACGCGGCCTCACTCCCGTGCGCATCGAGGACGTGGACCGCAAATCCGTGCACGCGCTGGCGCTGGAGGTGGAGTCCACCGCGGCGCGCGTGCGCGAAGGCCGGGACGCCCAGGTGGAGCAGGGCCGGAGCCTGCTCGCGCGCGTGCCGCACCTGCTGCTGCACCGCTTCACCGGGCTTGTGTCGTTCCTCACGTACACGCTGAACCTGGATCCGTCGTGGCTCGGCCTGCCCCGGGATCCGTTCGGCGCCGCGGTCGTGGTGGACGTGGGCGAGCTGGGACTGGACACGGCGTACCTGCCGCTGGCGCCCTTCACCCGCGTGCCCATCTTCCTCGCGCCCGGAGCGGTGCGCGAGGTGGCGGTGGTGGAGGAGGGGAGGGTGGTGCCAGGACACGTGATGAACATCAACGCGTCCTTCGACCACCGCTTCCTCGACGGCTACCACGCGGGCGTCATCGCCAGCACGCTGCGCGAGATGCTGGAGCACCCGGTGGAGGCCTTCGGTCCGCTCCCGGATCCATCGATGGAATAGCCCGCCGTCAACGTTGTCCGCTCCCACGAGCGAAGCGTCCGGGAGGCTGGCCCACGCGCTTGCTGAACGCCGCGGTGAAGGTGCTCGCCGAGCTGTAGCCAACACGCTCGGCCACCTCCGTGATGGTGAGCTCCTGGCCGCGAAGCAGTCCCCTCGCGACGGCCATCCGCCAGTCCAGCAGGTACTCCATGGGGGGCAGGCCCACGGTGCGCGAGAAGCGCTCGAAGAACACCGAGCGCGAGAGCGCCGCGCTCTTCGCGAGCTGCGCCACGGTCCACGGACGCGTGAGGTGGCGGTGCATCTGCCGGATCGCGGGTGCGAGCCGCGCATCCGCCAGTCCGCGGAGGAGCCCCGGAGGTGTGTCGCCACTCGGCGTGGACCGCAGCGCCTCGATGAGCAGCAACTCCACGAGCCGCGTCAGCACGAGCTCGCGCCCCGAGCGCTGTTCGCTCGTTTCGTCCCTGACGAGCTGGACCAGCGTGGAGAGCCGCTCCACGCCGCGCACGTGCACCAGGACCGGGAGCAACGACACCATCAGGGCCGCGTCCGGCGAGTCGAAGACGAAGTAACCCCCGAGCAGGCGCACGTCCGGGCGGCCGCCACGCCGGCCGTGACGCACCTCCCCCGCGGGGGCCGGGGCCACCTTGGGGTCGACACGTTCGGGCGTCACCGTCTCGAAGCCAGAAATGGTGAAGCCCGGTGTCGCCGGCAGCAGCACGAAGTCGCCCCCCTCCAGCGTGACGGCCGGTTGTCCGTCAACGGCCAGTTGGCAGCGCCCTTCGAGCACGGCACAGAAGCTGGGCTGACCGAAGTCCGAGTAACGAACACCCCATGCGCCAGCCCCGCTGATGCCCTTCGAGAAGATGGCCCTGGGCTGAAGCAGCGCGATGACTTCCGAAAGGGGGTCGGTCATGGCTGGACGATAGCAAAAGAAATACGGACTCCCCGTAGTGGAGCGTCCTGAACGCCGCCGGTACCTTCAGAACATCGACGCCGCGCGAATCGCGGCAAAGGAGACGGCATGAAGACGGTGTTCATCACGGGGTGCTCTTCCGGTTATGGACTCGAGACGGCACGCCACTTTCACGCGCAGGGCTGGAACGTGGTCGCCACCATGCGAACGCCACGGGAGGGCGTCCTCCCTTCCTCGGACCGGCTGCGCGTGGTGCCGCTCGACGTGACGAAGCCGGAGAGCATCGCCGCCGCGCTGGAGGCGAGCGGGCCCATTGACGTGCTCGTCAACAACGCGGGCATCGGGCTCATGGGCGCCTTCGAGGCCACGCCGATGGCCACGGTGCGCGAGGTGTTCGAGACCAACGTCTTCGGCGTCATGGCGATGACGCAGGCGGTGTTGCCGCAGCTTCGCGCACGCAAGTCGGGAGTCATCGTGAACGTGACCTCCAGCGCGACCCTGGCCCCCATGCCGCTGGTGGCCGTCTACACCGCGAGCAAGGTGGCCATCGAAGGGTTCACGGAGTCGCTCGCCTTCGAACTCGAGGACTTCAACCTGCGCGTGAAGCTCGTCGAGCCGGGCTATTGCCCGAGCACCCGCTTCACGAGCAACGGCACCCCCCGGATGGAGGGGCTGTTCCCCGAAGCGTATGCGCCCTACGCCCAGCGCATCTTCGCCTCGCTCGGACAGCCCTCCGCGGTGACGCGCGAGTCCGACGTGGCCGAGGCCATCTGGCGTGCCGCGAATGACACGTCGAAGACGCTCCGCTTTCCCGCCGGGCCAGACGCGGTGGCGCTGGCCCGGTCGGCGTGACCCTCCGGGAGTCTGTCAGTACGCATACTCCCAGCCGCCACGGCCGCGGGTGCCCTGGCCCATCCGCGCGCTCATCTCGCGCAGCCGGCGCACGCGCTCCGGGATGGGCGGGTGCGTGGAGAACAGCGACATCACCCCGCCGTGGTGCAGCGGGTTGACGATGAACAGGTGCGACGTCGCGGGGGCCCGGTCATACGGCATGGCCTCCGCGCCGCGCTCCATCTTCAAGAGCGCGCTCGCCAGCGCATCCGGGTCACCGCACAGCTCCGCGCCCGTGGCGTCCGCGCCGTATTCACGCGAGCGGCTCACCGCCAGCTGCAGCAGCGTGGCCGCGATGGGCGCCACCAGCAGCAGGCCCAGGTTGGACAGCGCTCCGGCCACGCCACCGTCCCTGTCGTCGTCGCCGCGGCTGAGCATGCTGCCGCCGAACCAGAAGAGCATCTGCGCCGCGTAGCTGATGATGCCCGCGAGCGTCGCCGCCACCGTGCCGATGAGCGTGTCCCGGTTGCGCACGTGGCCAATCTCGTGCGCCAGCACACCCTCCAATTCGCGCCGGTCCAGGATGTCCATGATGCCCGCCGTCACCGCGACGGCCGCGTGGCTCGGGTTGCGGCCCGTGGCGAACGCGTTCGGCTGCGCGGTGGGGAGGAGGTAGACCTTCGGCTTCGGCATGCCCGCGCGCGCGGCCAGCCGCTCCACCATCTCATGCAGCCACGGAGCCTGCTCGTAGGACAGCGGCTGCGCGCCGTGGATGGCCAGCGCGATGCGGTCGCTGAACCAGTACGAGCCGAAGTTCATCACCACCGCGAAGAGGCCCGCCATCATCAGCCCCTGCGCGCCGCCCAGCCGCTGGCCGATGACGAGCACCAGGCCCGTCAAGCCCGCCAGCAGCACGGTCGTCTTCAATGCGTTGCCCAGCCGGTGCCACCCGCCGCCCTTGAGCGCCGGTGCGGCCGGTCCTCGGGTTGTCATGTGGGGGTCACGCCGCGCCATGTTCCTCGTTCCGTGCCTTTCGCCCCGCCATGGGGGCCACACGAAACGTAAGCAGGAGCAAGGGGGCGTCAACGTAACGGGTCCAGGCTACCCCGGAGGCCCATGGCCCCGGCTGCCGCCCGTCCCAAAGGTAGTGCCGGCCTTAAAGATAGAAACGATCCGCCACGCCCGCCGTACGCTGGAGGATGGCGCTCCACCCGAGCCAGACGTCAATGCCACTGTCGCCCGCCTTCGACTCGCTCCCCAGGGCACCGAGCGAGCCCGTGCAGCCCGCCACCATGCCCAGCCCGGATTCGCGCACGTGCTCAAGCAGCGCACGCACGGTGGGCATGCCGCGCGCCTCGAAGCGGTCCGCCACGTCCTCGCGGCCGGCGAAGTCCGGCTCGTCCAGCCTGTCCAACAGGAAGCGCTCCAGGGCCCACCAGAACAGGTACACCTCCACACGTCGTCCGGCAGCCGTCGCCGCCGCCGCGATGGAGAGCCCCTGGTGCACCCGGTCGTATTCGCCACTGTGCAGGAAGACGACGACCCTGTTGTCCGGCGTGCTCACGCGGTCGCTCATACCGTCCAGAAGCCACCGCGTCCATTCACGCCCGGGGGGCGACCGGTGGGGCCCTTTGGCTTGCACCTCGGCCCTGGCGCTTGGTAGGAACCCAACGACCTTCCAGGCTTACAGGTTTTTTGCAGCGACAGCACGGGTGGCTTTCAGCGACATGGGCGACGAGACGACAGCCAGGCGGAAGGATGCCCACCTCGACCTGTGCGCGACCGGCGATGTGGAACCCGCACGGAACTCCACGCTGCTGGAGAACGTGCACCTCATCCACTGCGCCATGCCGGAGATGGCGGTGGAGGACGTGGACCTGTCCACGCCGTTCCTGGGCAAGCGCCTCCAGGCGCCGCTGCTCGTCACCGGGATGACGGGTGGCACGGACCGCGCGGGCGCGGTGAACCGGGACCTGGCGCTGCTCGCGGAGCGGCACGGCCTGGCCTTCGGTGTGGGCAGCCAGCGCGCCATGGCGGAACACCCCTCGCGCACGGCGTCGTACGCGGTGCGCGACGTGGCGCCCACGGTGGCGCTCTTGGGCAACATCGGGCTGTACCAAGCCATTGGCCTGGGCGTGGATGGCGTGCGGCGGTTGATGGACGCCATTGGCGCGGACGGCATGGCGCTGCACCTCAACGCGGGCCAGGAGCTGACGCAGCCGGAAGGCGACCGCGACTTCCGCGGCGGCTACCGCGTGGTGGAGGAGCTGGCGCGTGCCATGGGCGACCGGTTGCTGGTGAAGGAGACCGGGTGCGGCATCGGTCCGGACGTGGCGCGGCGCCTGGTGGAGCTGGGCGTGCGCAACGTGGACGTCTCCGGGCTGGGCGGCACGTCGTGGGTGCGCGTGGAGCAGCTTCGCGCGGTGGGCTCGCAGGCCCAGGTGGGCGAGGAGTTCAGCGGCTGGGGCATCCCCACCGCGGCGGCCATCGCCAGCGTGCGCAAGGCGGTGGATCCGGAGGTCCGGCTCGTGGCCAGCGGCGGGGTTCGCGGCGGGCTGGAGTCCGCGAAGGTGCTCGCGCTGGGCGCGGACCTGGCGGGCATGGCGCTGCCGCTGTTCCGGGCCCAGCAGCAGGGCGGGCTGCCGGCGGCGGAGGAGGCGCTGAAGGTCATCCTCACGGGCCTGCGCCAGGCGCTGGTGCTGACGGGCAGCCGCACCGTCGCTCAGTTGCGGCAGCGGCCTCGCGTGGTGACCGGCGCGTTGAAGGATTGGTTGGCGGCGTTGTGATGCAGGGTGGATCCCAGGTTGGGAAGGAAGAACATGTCTGACACCGTGACGTCCCGGCTCGCCGGTTTCCACAAGCTGCCCCTGGAGGAACGCCTGGCGCGCATCGGCCAGATGTTCCGGCTGACCGAGGCGGAGCTGGACCAGCTGCGCGGCGAGAACGGCCTGGACCTGTCGATCGCCAACCAGATGATTGAAAACGCGGTGGGCACCTTCTCCCTGCCGCTGGGCCTGGGCCTGAACCTCAACGTCAACGGGCGCGACTACCTGGTGCCCATGGCGGTGGAGGAGCCCTCCGTCGTGGCGGCGGTGTCGTTCGCGTCGAAGATCGTCCGCGAGTCGGGAGGCTTCATCGCGGAGGCCGACGAGTCGATGATGATCGGCCAGGTGCAGGTCTCCAACTACGGAGACCCCGGCCGCGCGTCCGAGAAGATCCTGGATGCGAAGGATGAAATCCTCGCCCTGGCCAACAGCTTCCACCCGGCCATGGTGGCCCGCGGCGGTGGCGCGAAGGACGTGGAGGTGCGCCTCCTGCCCGCGCCGGAGGGGCCGCGCGGCGAGCCGCTGCTCATCGTCCACCTGCTCATCGACGCGCAGGAGGCGATGGGGGCGAACCTCATCAACACCATGGCGGAGGGCGTGGCGCCGCTGATTGAGCAGCTGACGGGCGGCCGGGTGTACCTGCGCATCCTGTCGAACCTGGCGGACAAGCGGCTCGCGCGCGCCACGTGCCGCATCCCGCTGCCGCTGCTGGCGGACTTCGGCCTGCCGGGCGAGGTCATCGCCGAGGGCATCGCGCAGGCGAGCCGCTTCGCGGAAGCCGACCCGTACCGCGCCGCCACGCACAACAAGGGCGTGATGAACGGCATCGACGCGGTGGCCATCGCCACGGGGCAGGACTGGCGCTCCATCGAGGCCGGTGCCCACGCGTTCGCGTGCCGCAAGGGGCAGTACCGCCCGCTGTCCACCTGGTACCTGGAGGAAGGGCACCTGGTGGGCCGCATCGAGCTGCCGCTGGCGCTGGGGCTGGTGGGCGGCCCCATCAAGATCCACCCGGGTGCGCAGGTGGCGCTCAAGCTGATGCGCGCCACCAGCGTGCGTGAGCTGTCCATGGTGTTCGCGGCGGTGGGCCTGGCGCAGAACTTCGCGGCGCTCCGCGCCCTGGGCTCCGTGGGCATCCAGAAGGGCCACATGGCCATGCACGCGCGCAGCGTCGCCGTCACGGCGGGCGCGCGCGGCGGGGACGTGGAGAAGGTGGCCAACCTGCTGGTGAAGGCCGGGCACGTGAAGGTGGAGAAGGCGCGGGAGATCCTCGCGAGCCTGCCGCCGGAGACGCCCGCCGTCGCCACCCTCACCAACGGCTGACGTCCGCCCCCGGGCGCTCTCCTCGTGGGAGCGCTTGACGGGGCAGGGCGGGGCGCGGAATGAAGGCGCCCGCCCCCTTCGCGTGCCTGGTGCCATGACTTCCGCAATGAATCCCCTGGTCGCCTTCGGTGCTGGCAAGGTCATCCTGCTGGGCGAGCACAGCGTGGTGTACGGCTACCCCGCCATCGCCGGCCCGCTGACCATCGGCGTGGTGGCGCGCGGTGGGCCTTCGCGCTCGTGCGTGCTGGACGTGCCGGTGACGGCGGACGCGGCGCAGAAGCGGATGATGCGCAAGGCCTTCGCGCGGGCGGCGAAGCTCGTGGGCGAGCCGAAGGTGAAGGTTACCCTGGAGCCGCAGCTGCCCCTGTCCGCGGGGCTGGGCAGCTCCGCGGCGCTGGCGGTGGCCACGTCGCGCGTGCTGCTGCAGGCGGCGGGGCAGGCGCCCACGGCGAAGGCGACGGCGCGGCTGGCGTGGGAGATGGAGCAGGAGTTCCACGGCACTCCGTCCGGCGTGGACCACACCACGAGCGCCGAGGAGAAGCTCATCCTCTACCGGCGGGTGCAGGCGCCGGCGGGTGTCACGGGCCGCGCGCGCGAATTGAAGAGTCCGCGGCCGGTGTCGGTGGTGGTGGCGCTGGCGGGCGCGCGCAGTCCCACGAAGCTGACGGTGGGGGCGCTGCGCGAGCGGCAGGCGCGGTGGCCGGAGCGCTACAAGCGGCTCTTCGGTCAGGTGGGGAGGCTCGTCACCGAGGCGGCGAAGACGGTGGAGGCGGGCGACCTGGAGGGGCTGGGGGACGCGATGAACGTCAACCAGGGCCTCCTGAACGCGCTGGGGCTGTCGTCACCAGCGTTGGAGGACATGGTGTTCCGGCTGCGCTCGCTGGGCGCGCTGGGGGCCAAATTCACCGGGGCGGGAGGTGACGGTGGCGCGGTCATCGGCCTCTTCCCCGAACCGGAGCCCGTGGTCGCGCAACTGACGCGCGACGGCGTGCGCTGCTTCGCGAGTCAGCTCGCGGGGCCGCGGGTCCAGGGAGACATTCCATGAAGGCAACGGTCCGGGCGCATCCCAACATTGCGCTCGTGAAGTACTGGGGAAAGCGCGACGAGGCGCTCATCCTTCCGCACCAGTCCAGCCTGTCGCTGACGCTGGCCCCCATCCACGTGACGACGACGGTGGAGTTCGGCGCGCCGTCGGACACGGTGGAGCTGCACGGCCACGTGGCCAAGGGCAGCGAGCGCGACCGAGTGCTGCGCCTGCTGGACGCGGTGCGAGTGCAGGCGGGGCGCGACCTGGGGCCCGCGAAGGTGGTGTCGCGCGGGGACTTCCCGATGGCGGCGGGTCTGGCCAGCAGCGCGGCGGGCTTCGCGGCGCTGGCGGTGGCGGGGCGCGCGGCGGCGGGGCTTCCCCAGGACACGCGAGCGTCCAGCATCCTGGCGCGGCGGGGCAGCGGCTCCGCGTGCCGCAGCGTGCAGGGCGGCTTCTGCGAGTGGATGCGCGGCGAGCGTGAGGACGGCGAGGACAGCTACGCCGTGCAGCGCTTCGACGCGGGGCACTGGGCGGACCTGCGCATGGTGGTGGCCATCCTCGACCGCGGCGAGAAGGAGGTGAAGTCGCGGGACGGGATGAAGAACACGGTGGAGACGAGCCCCTACTATCCGGCGTGGGTGAAGGACGCGGAGGCGGAAGTCCCCCGCGCCCGGGAGCTCATCGCGAAGAAGGACCTGGAGGCGCTGGGCGAGCTGTGCGAGCGCAACGCGTGGCGCATGCACTGCACGACGCTCTCGGCGGATCCGCCGCTCTCCTACCTGAGCCCGGCGACGCTGGGGCTCATCCAGCACCTGCGCGAGCAGCGCAAGAAGGGCGTGCCGGTGTGGTTCACGCTCGACGCGGGGCCGAACCCGGTGCTGCTGACGACCGCGGCCCACGAGGTCGCGGCGGAGGCCCTGGCCCGCGCCTGCGGCGCCGTGGACGTGGTGCGCTGCGTGCCCGGCGGTGACGCGACGCTGCTCACCGAGCACCTGTTCTGATGGACCGAGCGCTCTCCGCCCCGGGCAAGCTGTTCATCTCCGGTGAGTACGCCGTGCTGTGGGGCGGCGTGTCGCGCCTCGCGGCCGTGGCGCCACGCACGGCCGCCTATGTGCGCAGGCGTCAGGACTCGCGCGTGCACATCTGCCTGGAGGAGGGGACGCTCCAGGGGCTCACCACGCCCCGGGGTGTGAAGTGGGACCGCGAAGTGCCCGCGGGTTTCTCCTTCGTCGCCCGCACGCTGGATGAAGCCCTGCGTGCGCACGGCCGCGCGAGCGTGGGCTTCGACGTGGCGGTGGCTCCGGGTGCGCTCGGCCCGGGTGGCCACAAGCTGGGCATTGGAGGCAGCGCGTCCGCGACGGTGCTCGCCGCGGAGGCCGCGCGCTTCGTGCTGGAGGAGAAGTTCGACGTCCTGAAGCTCGCCCTCACCGCGCACACGCTGGGGCAGGGCGGCAAGGGCAGCGGCGGCGACGTGGCCACGAGCTTCGCGGGCGGGGCCGTGCGCTACCGGCGCTACGACATCACCGCGCTCGCGGACGCCGCCAACACCGGCCGCTTCAACGCCGCGCTCGCCGAGTCCCCACCCGTGGACCTCTGGCGCATGCCCGTGCCGCGCGTGTCCATGCTCTACGCCTTCACCGGTGAGAGCGCGTCCACGAAGCTCCTCATCGGCCAGGTGGAAGCCCGCCTCGCGGACGCAGGCCGCAAGGCCTTCGTGGAGCGCTCGGATGCGTTGGGCCATGCGATTGAGAACGGTCTGGGTGGCGGCGACTTCCGTGCCTTCGCCGAAGCCGTGAAGGCCCAGCACGCGCTGCTCCTGGAGCTGGGCCCGCTGGAGACAGAAGGCATGCGCCGCGTGCTGGCCATCGCCGCGTCGTACCACTGCGCGGGCAAGCTCTCCGGCGCGGGCGGCGGTGACGGCTGCATCCTCTTCGCCCCGGACGCACAGGCGCGCGAAGAGCTGCGCGAGGGCCTGGAGTCGCGCGGCTTCCTCACGCTGACGCTGGACGTGGAGCAGGGCGTGCGCGGCGAAGCGCAGACGGATGCGCGGCTTCGTGGCTGGGTGGACGCGCTCACGTGAAATCAGCGCGGCGCGCGCCCGGGCCCGCCGTTAGAACATGTGACCGAACGTGATGTAGAAGCGCTGACGGCCCGTCTCGGTGGAGCGCGCGTAGTCCATGCGCACCACGGCCGCGCGGCGCGAGAAGCGCAGGCCGCCGCCGATGCCCGGGTGCCACTCATGCCACTTGCCGTCCGTCACACCCGGATGCCACACGCGGCCCAGGTCCAGGAACACCACCGCGCCCAGCGTCAGCGGCTGCCCGAAGAAGCCCATCCGCGCCGCCTGGAAGCGCAGCTCCGAGTTGCTGAACGCCTTCACGTTGCCGGCGAAGCGGTTGCGCTCGATGCCGCGCACGCTGCTCATGCCGCCAATGCCCTCGGACACGTTGACGCCGCCCGTGGTCATCCACTCGAAGAACGGCACCTCCCCGAAGAGCATGTCCAACGTGAGCCGCTGCGCGAAGACGAGCCGCGGGGTGATGCGGATGTAGCGGCGCTCGCTCAGCGTCACGCCCGCGTACTGGTAGCGGCTGAAGGTGGCCAGGCCCGACACACGCAGCGCTATCTCCTCCACACCGCCGGACGTGGGGTCGGACTCGTCGTCGCGCGTGTCCCAGAGCGCGCCCGCGAGCAGCTGCCCGCTGGGCCCACCCTCGATGCCGATGGGCTTCTCCTGCGCCAGGATGGACGTCGCGTAGGGTGACACGCTCGTGTAGCGCCAGCCGTAGCCCACGTACGACTGGAACGGGTGCTTCTCACCGAAGGGCCGCCCGCGCAGACGCACCCAGAGGCCCGGTGAGCCCTTGTCGTAGTTGTACTTCTGGTCATCCACGTCACCCCGGAAGTCCGGGGCGGACAGGTTGCCCGCGCCGAAGAAGGGGCTGCTCTTCTCCTGGCGGTACTCCAGCCGTCCCTCCAAACGCAGGGGCCCCAGCAACTGCGGGCCGTCGTAACGGAGGTAATGATTCATGGCGCCGCGCGCGGTGAAGAACACCTGCGCGGACAGGGCATGCGCGTAGGGCGTCTTCGTGCCGTCGCCATAGAGGTACATGCCGCCGACAGCGCCGTAGCCGAAGCCCTGATCCGAGCTGAAGGACACGAGCGGCAGCGCGATGCCGTCCATCGTCGGCGTCCGCTTCACCGGCACGAGCCCGGGCGCGGAGCGGCCTGCCGCCACGGCGCTCAGCGACAGCAGCATGAAGAAGAGGAAGACGACTGGAGCCAGCATCGAAACCCCGTGAAGCCCCGAGGGGGCGCATCGATTCCAGCCCGGGACAGCCAGCTCATCCGCCCGCCTGCTCTCCAAGAGAGCAACACGGCCCCGGAAGCTCCTGTCCCCCTGAATGCCCATTTTGCCTTGGGGGATGGGGGAGCCGTCAACGTGCGCGAAAGTCTCAACGAGCTCGTCAGCGAGAATTCACGAAACTGGGCGAATACCCTCGTCCGGAGGATTGGATCGAAAGTTCCGCCCGTGGCGGCGCGTCGGCCTCGGAACGCTCTGCTCGTCCACCTGGACGGTGTGCCCAAGGCGCTGCTCGACGAGGCCATTGTCACAGGGCGCATGCCCTTTGTTTCACAGTTGGTCCGCTCTGGCGCGTATCACCTGGAGAACGCATTCTGGGGCGCGCCCACGTCCACGCCGTTCTTCCAGGCGGGGCTGCTCTACGGGCTGCAACACCCGAACCTGCCGGGCTACAGCTGGTACGACCGGGCGCTCGGCCGCAAGGTGCAGATGAACACCCCGGGCGACGCGATGGCCATCGACGCGCGCCTGCGAGGCCACGGCCGCACGAGCCTGTTGGACCACGGCGGCCACACGTACTTCTCGCTCTTCCACGCGGGCGCCATGAACCGCATGTGCATGAGCACGCTGTCGAGCTTCAAGCTCATGGCGCGCTCGTTCGCGTACGAGCTTCAGGGCCTGGGGTCGGCGCGCACGAAGGGCGCGTGGGACTTCCTGCGTTCCTTCGGCATGGAGTCCTGGCAGGCCGCGCGCGAGGTGCGCCAGTGGGCGCGCTCGCTCAATGACTGGCGCCACGAGCAGGGTTTCCTCGTCAGCCGCATCCTCCTCCAGCGGTTGGGCTGGAGCTTCGCGTACACCAAGTCCCTGGTGGACATGGTGCGCGGCGTGCCGCTCATCTACCTGGTCTACGGCAACTACGATGAAGTGGCCCACCGCCGGGGCCCGCGCTCGGAGCTGGCGATGCAGGAGCTGCACCGCGTGGACGCGTCGCTGGCGGGGCTGTTCGCCGTGGCCCGCGCCGCGCCGGAGCCCTACGACGTCATCTTCCTGTCGGATCACGGCCACGTGGACAGCCTGCCCCTGGAGCAGCGCCAGGGCCGGCGCCTGGAGGCCGTCCTCTTCGAGGGCGAGGTGCCTCCGCTGCGCGCCGACGTACACCGCGGCCTGCTGGACGGGCGCCAGCCTCCCGCCCCGGACACCGCCGCGCGCGAGCCCTTCATCCCGGTGGTGGTGGAGGCCGGCAACTTCGCCCACGTCTACCTGAGCGGCCGTCCCGCGCCGCTGGAGGCGCGCGAGCTGCTGGCGCGGCATCCGGAGGTGCTGGCCCGGGCCACGAACAACCCGGACATCGGCATGGTGGCGATGCGCCGGGGCGCGGAGGCGGTGGTGGTGATGGGCGGGGGCGTCTACGGCCCGGAGGACCTGGACCGCGCGCCGCTCACCACCGAGTACAGCAAGCGCGCCGTGGCGGACTTCCTCCACGGACTGCCGCGCATGGACACCGCGGGGGACCTGGTCCTCTTCGGTGATGCCGTGCAGAAGGGCGGCACGGTGGGCTTCGCGTGGGAGTTCGGCTCGCACGGCGGCTTGACGCGCGTGGAGTCCGACAGCCTGGTGATGTGGCCCGCGAACGGCCCGGTGGACCTGTCTGGCCTCAGCCACTGCGCGCGGCTGCACGAGCGCCTGGCGGAGGCCTACCTGGACACCGGCTCACCGCGGATTCTCCATTGAAACCGAGGAAGGGGAGGACCATGCGGCTTCCCAACGCCGGTGGACGCACGTGGCTCAAGGTGCTGGGCGGAGTGGTGGGGCTCGTCCTGTCCCTGCTCCTGCTCTCCACCGCGTTCTTCAAGTGGAACCTGAGCGGATCCGGGGACCTGCTGACGCCGCGCTTCCCCCTGGACAAGTTCGTCCGTGACCTGCCGGGGCACCTGGTGTGGCTGGTGCCGTTCATGCTGCTGCAGGCGTCGCTGGTGCCGCTCCGGGCGGTGCAGTGGCAGGCCACGCTGCGCAAGCCCATCCCGTTCAAGGACCGCTTCCAGCTGGTGGGCATTGGCGCCTTCGTGCACAACGCGCTGCCGGGGAAGCTGGGCGAGGTGACGCGCTCCTTCCTCCTGTCGCGCACGCACAACATTCCCTTCATCCGGAGCCTGGGCTCCGTGGGCGTGTGCAAGCTGATGGAGTTCGCCTGCCTGATGCTGCTGGTGGCCCTGTCCTTCCTGGGCCCCTTCGGCGAAACCATGGCCCACTTCCGGACGGAGCTGCACGTGGCGCTGTCGCTGTGCATCGGCCTGGTGGCGCTGGTGGTGCTGCTGGCCCACTGGGCGGCGCCCCTGGGCCGCTGGCTGCACCAGCGTCACACCATGCCCCGCGTGGACAGCTTCCTGAATCACGTGGGCGAGGGCCTGGGCACCGCGCGCTCCTTCAAGGGCATGGCGAAGGTGTTCTTCTTCTCCATCTTCCCGGTGTTCGCCTCCGCGCTGGCGTACGGCCTGGCGCTGCACGGCGTCCACATCCCCGGGGGCCTCTTCGCGGGCGCCGTCGTGCTGGGCGCCATCTCCCTGGGGCAGTCGTTGCCGGGCGTCCCGGCGGGCATGGGCATCTACTACTTCGTCACCAGTTGGGCGGCGCGCGCGCTGGGCTCCCACCCGGAGGACGCGGCGGCCTTCGCCACGCTCACCCACCTGGGCACCGTCATCAGCCAGGTGGCCGTGGGCGCCTGGTGCGTGCACCGCTCCAAGCTGCGGATCCGCGACCTGCGCAAGGGCGGCCGGCTGGCCAACGCCGCCGCGCACCACGTGGCGCATGAGTCCGTGGAACCCGCGCCACCCTGAGCCGCCCGTGCGAAGAGGGCAGGGCCGGAAAACAAAAAGGGCCCCGACTTGTGGTCGGGGCCCTTCGATTACTTCATGCCCAGGAGAGGACTCGAACCTCCATGCCCTTGCAGGCGCTAGACCCTGAATCTAGTGTGTCTACCAATTCCACCACCTGGGCAGGTGGCTCGCGGTGCCTTGCGGCGCCGCGATGGGCGAGACGTATAGAGAACCTCCCCCGCCCGGTCAAGCATCCTTTTTCAGGCTACTTCTTCAGCGGCCAGCGGCCCTCGGACTCGAGCTTGCGGCGGATGGCCGGGTTCTCGTCCATGAAGGCGACCAGCGACTCTTCGGTGATCTCCACCGTGACGTCCTCGCCGCCGACCTCCGTCTGGCAGGACAGGCGGGAGTACGGCCGGACGTCGAAGCCCATGTCCAGGCGGTCCATCTCGTCGTCACGCTGCTCGCTCAGCGAGTCCAGGCCCTTGCGGATCCAGACATGGCAGGTGGAGCACCCGCACACGCCGCCGCAGCTGTGGCCCACCTGGGCCTCGCCCTTCTCCGCGGCGTCCAGCAGGGTGGTGCCTTGGGGCACGTCCACGGCGACCTCGGCCAGGGGGCTCTTGAAGGTGACCTTGGGCACGGCTCAGTACTCCTCCACGGAATGGCCGGACACCACCTGGGTGATGGCGTGGTTCATGACCCGTTCGATGAAGGCCCGGGACGCCTCGTCCAGCGCGTGCAGGGCCTCCTTCACGGCCAGGTAGTCCTTGCCCTGCGCGGCTTCGCGCACGCGAGCCATGGCGGCCTGGATGGCCTCCGGCTCGCCGGCCTGGAGCAGCGTGGCGTTCTCGCGCAGCTGGCGGTCGGCCTCGGAGAGGACGCGCTCGGCCTCCACCTGCTGCTCGCGCAGCTGGCGGGCCTGGATGTCGTCCTCCGCGAAGTCGATGGAGTCGAGGAGCATCTTCTCGATCTCCTCCTCCGTCAGGCCATGGCTGGGCTTCACGGTGATGGCCTGAGCCACGCCGGTGCTCTGCTCCTTCGCGGTGACGGACAGGATGCCGTCCGCGTCCACCTGGAAGCGCACCTCCACGCGGGCCATGCCGGCCGCCATGGTGGGGATGCCGGAGAGCGTGAAGCGCGCGAGGCTGCGGTTGTCCTGCACCAGCTCGCGCTCGCCCTGCACCACGTGCACGTCCAGGCCCGTCTGCCCGTCCTTGAACGTGGTGAACACCTGCGCCGCCGCCGTGGGGATGGTGGAGTTGCGGGGGATCAGCTTCTCCGTGATGCCGCCCATCGTCTCCAGGCCCAGCGACAGGGGGATGACGTCCAGCAGCAGCACCTCGTCCTGGCGGTCGCCGTCGGTGAGGAGGCTCGCCTGCACTGCCGCGCCCAGCGCCACGACCTGATCCGGATCGATGTCGCCCAGGGGCTCGCGGCCGAACAGCTCCGCCACGAAGCGGCGCACCGCGGGCACTCGCGTGGAGCCGCCCACCAGGATGACGCCGTCCAGCTCGCCCGCCGCCACGCCCGCGTCCTTCAGGGCCCGCCGGCACACCGTGCCTGTCTTCGCCACGAGCGGCTGGATCCACGCCTCGAAGTCCGCGCGGGACAGCGGCTGCGAATGGCCCTCCACGCTGAGCGTGACCTCCGCCGCGTCGGTGAGCGCCTCCTTCGCCTTTCGAGCGGCGACCATCAGCTCCGCCACCTGCGCGGGAGTGGGGGCCTGGACGCCCCGCTTCTGGAGCACGTGCTGCGCGATGGCGCGGTCGAAGTCGTCGCCGCCCAGCGCGGAGTCACCGCCGGTGGACTTCACCTCGAAGACGCCGTCCTCCAGCTTGAGGATGGAGATGTCGAACGTGCCGCCGCCCAAATCGTAGACGGCGAACATCCCCTGGCTGCCCTTGTCCAGGCCGTACGCCAGCGCGGCGGCGGTGGGCTCGTTGAGCAGGCGCAGGACTTCCAGTCCCGCGAGCTTCCCCGCGTCGCGGGTGGCCTGGCGCTGGGCGTCGTCGAAGTAGGCGGGCACGGTGATGACGGCCTGCTCCACCTTGCCGGAGAAGTGCGCCTCCGCGCGGCGCTTCAGGGCGCGCAGGATTTCGCCCGACACTTCAATGGGCGTCACCGGCTGGCCACCGGCCACGTTGAAGCGCACCACGTTGGCGCCGGGGGCGAAGTCGTAGTGGCCCAGCTTGCGCGTCTCCGGGTCGTCCGGGCTGCGGCCCATGAAGCGCTTCACCGACACGATGGTGTCCGTGGGGGCCTCGGCCGCGAGCTTGCGCGCGCGGGCGCCCACCACCACTCCGCCGTCCCTACCGTAGTGCACGACCGATGCGAGCAGCAGCGAGTCGCCATCGTCCACCGGAACGCACCGGGGCTTGCCCTGGGACACGGACGCCACCAGCGAGTGGGTGGTCCCCAGGTCGATGCCCACCACGTGGCCCTTCGGCTTGAGCGGGTCGTGGATCTGCAGATAGCCGTTGTTGCTCACGCGAGCACCTCCTCCTCGAACGCGTCCACCTGCTCGAGGAAGCGCGTGAAGTAGCGCACCCGCCCCAGCGCGTGCGATGCCTTTCTCACCCCGTCCGGAGAATCCCCGGCGCCCTCCAGCGTACCGAGCTCCGCCACGGCCTCCTGGAGGGCCGCCGCCTTGCGGCCCGCCACGTCCTTCGCCATGGCCTGGGCCTTCGGCAGGTCCCTGGCCGCGATGGCTTCATCCAAAGCCTCGCGCAGCTCCATGACCTCCTCCAGGAACTCCAGGGGCATGTCCTTCTGGGCGCCCGCGTCCTCGCGGTCCAGGTCCACGCCGTGGAGCTTGAGCAGGTAGAAGGCGCGGCGCACCGGGTCCTTCAGCGTCTTGAAGGCCCCGTTGAGGGCGGTGGTGCCCTCCACGGCAGCCAGGCGCGCCTTCGCGTCACCGGGTCCGACGCGGTCCGGATGCAGCTGGAGCGACAGCTCCCGGTACTGCTTCTCCAGGGCCGGCACGTCCACGGCGTGGGAGCGGGGCAGCCCGAACACGTCGAAGTGGGTCCTCACGGTGCGCACATCCTCATGGGGAAAACGAAAAAGGGGCCCGGCACCGGGCCGGACCCCTGCTGCCCGCTCCCTGACCGACGGGGCGGGCGGGAAGGCCACTTCAGGCTCAGACGGAGAAGCTCTCTCCGCAGCCGCAGGCGGCCTTGATGTTGGGGTTGTTCAGCTTGAAGCCGGACGCCATCAGCGTCTGCTCGAACACCAGCTCCGTGCCGATGAGGTACAGGTAGCTCTTCGGGTCCACGAAGACGCGCACGCCGTCGCGCTCGAAGACCTTGTCGCGCTCGCGGGACTTCTCCGACCACTCCATGGAGTACTGGAGGCCGGAGCACCCGCCGCCCTTCACGGCGATGCGCAGACCGGCGTCCGGCGTCTGCCGTTCCGCCAGAAGCTGTTTGAGGCGCGCCACCGCGCTGTCCGCCAGGCCAATGCCCTTGGGGGCCGGCTTGGGGGGCGTCTGAGGGGCCTGGGTCGTCTGGGCCTGCTCGTTCATGGGGTCGTCCTCAATCCTGGAAGAGGTGCCGCGCGGGACTTCAGGCCTGCCGCGACGCGCGCTTCTTCTTGAAGTCTTCGATGGCCGCCTTGATGGCGTCCTCGGCCAGCACGGAGCAGTGGATCTTCACCGGGGGCAGCGCCAGCTCCCGGGCCACGTCCTTGTTGGAGATGGTCATGGCCTGATCCACCGTCTTGCCCTTCACCCACTCGGTGACGAGCGAGCTGGACGCGATGGCGGAGCCGCAGCCGAAGGTCTTGAACCGCGCGTCCTCAATCACGCCCGAGTCGCTGATCTTCAGCTGGAGGCGCATCACGTCGCCGCAGGCGGGGGCGCCCACGAGGCCGGTGCCGACGTTCGGGTCGTTCTTGTCGAGCGTCCCCACGTTGCGGGGGTTCTCGTAGTGCTCGATGACCTTCTCGCTGTAAGCCATGCGTCTCACGCTCCTTCTGCACAACGCTTGAACTGATGCGCTTCGGAGACAACCGATGCGCGGCCGGGCGGGCGGGGGCTTCCGTGCCCGGCGGGAAGTCTTGAGGGGAGGGGAGCGCTTAGTGGGCGGTCCACTCGATGCTCTTGAGGTCGATGCCTTCCTTGGCCATCTCGTACAAGGGGCTCATGTCTCGCAACTTGCGGACTTTGTCCACCACGAGGCGGATGACGAAGTCGACCTCCTCCTCCGTGTTGAAGCGGCCCAGGCCGAAGCGGATGGAGCTGTGCGCCATGTCCTCTTCGACCCCCAGCGCGCGCAGCACGTAGGAGGGCTCCAGCGACGCGGACGTGCACGCGGAGCCGGACGACACCGCGACGTCCTTGATGGACATCATCAGGGCCTCGCCCTCCACGTAGGAGAAGGAGATGTTGAGGCTGCCCGGCATGCGGTGCTCCAGGCTGCCGTTCACCGTCACCATGTCCAGCTGCTCCATGATGCCGGTGCGCAGCCGCTCACGCAGGCGGAACAGGCGCGCCGCTTCCTCCGGCAGGTCCTGCCGCGCCACCTCCGCCGCCGCGCCGAAGCCGACGATGGACGCCACGTTCAGCGTGCCGCTGCGCATGCCGCGCTCGTGACCGCCGCCGTCCACCATGGGCGCGATGCGCACGCGCGGCTTGCGGCGCACGTAGAGGGCGCCCACGCCCTTGGGGCCGTACATCTTGTGCGCGCTGATGGAGGCCAGGTCGACGTTCATCTTCTCCACGTCGAAGGGCACCTTGCCCACGCCCTGCACCGCGTCGCAGTGGAAGAGGACGCCCTTCTCACGGCACAGCTTGCCAATCTCCGCCACCGGCTGGACCACGCCGATCTCGTTGTTGGCGAACATGATGGAGACGAGCACCGTCTTGGGCGTCATCGCCGCGGCCAGCTTCTCCAGGCTCACGCGGCCGTCCTTCTCCACGTCCAGGTAGGTGACGCGCGCGCCGCCCGTGGGCATCTCCGCCCACTTCTTGTACGTGTCGTCCGCGTCCAGGTTGAACTTCGCGGCCAGCTCGGGGACTTCTTCCGGCGTGACGTCGCGCTCGGCCAGCTGGCCCAGGCGCAGGAGCTTGAGCTCGTCCAGGCGCTCCTGGCGTACGCGCTCCAGGCGCTTGCAGGTGTCCAGGACGGCCTTGTGCTCCGTCTTCAGGGTGATGATGTGGTCGCCCTTGGACTTGTAGAACTCGATGACGCCCTTGATGGCCAGGTTGTCGGACTCGGTGGCGCCGGAGGTGAAGACGATCTCCTTCTCCGACGCGCCGATGAGGTCCGCCACCTGCCGGCGCGCCTTCTCCACCGCGGCCTCGGCCTTCCAGCCGAACGCGTGATTGCGGCTGGCCGCGTTGCCGAAGTCCTCGCGGAGGTAGGGCAACATCGCCTCCAGCACCCGCGGGTCGAGCGGGGTGGTCGCGTGGTTGTCCATGTAGATGGGCAGGCTCAGCATGAAGTCCTCAGGAAGAAGTGACGCAGGAGGGTGGAACACCCCTCCGCTCCCCGGCGACGCGGTGGGTCCGCGCGCAGCGGCAGGGTCTACATGGGCCCACACGAATGTGGACCGGACTGGTCAATTATAAAATCGACCCCCCTCGGGTCAAGGGAACATGGGGTCCGAGGCCCCTGTCCGCGACGCATCTGGTCGTGGAGTGCACCGGGCTGGTTCAACGCACCTCCAGAGTGGAGCACTCCAACTGCGCCGGATTGGAGCGGGGTGATCCGAAACAGCGCTTCGCGCGCCCATAAGTGCCCGTTTCGCGGTACCCCGGGGCATGGCCGGGCGCCTGCACTGGAGCAGCCGCGGAGGGTGCCACCACATGAGCGCCAACGCGAAGTCGCAGGCCCGGAGCAACGCCCAGGACACGCAGCAGGACGGGACGGGGCGGCCGTCGCTGATCCGCCTGGAGGGGGGCCTGGAGCGCTCCCGCTACGCGGACGGCTGGCGGGCGGGCAAGCCCGCGGAGGATCCGGACAAGGTGAAGAAGTGGGGGCTCATCACCGCGCGGCCCAGCGAGTTCCTCATCCACATGCGCCGGGGGCGCGTGCGCGAGGTGAGCGGCCAGGGCGCGAGCTGCTTCAAGCTGCCGGGGGACTCGGTGGCCATCGTGCCCACCAGCATCCAGCGGTTCCAGTTCACCGCGGATCAGGTGACGAGCGAGAAGGTGGGCGTGGCGGTGACGGGCCTGGCGGTGTACCGCATCGCGGATCCGCTGGTGGCCTTCCGGATGCTCAACTTCAGCTATCCGGAGCGCGCGCAGGAGAAGCTGGCGGAGCTGCTCGGGGAGATGTTCGTGGGCGCGGCGCGCCGGCTGGTGGCGAACCTCACCGTGGAGGAGTGCCTCACCCGGCGCAAGGAGGGAATCGCGGCGGAGCTGATGCGCGAGATTGCCCCGGTGCTCTCCGGGCGGGGCCGGCTGGAGGACCGCACCGACACGGGCTGGGGTGTGTTGCTGGACACGATTGAAATCCAGGACGTGCGCGTCCTGTCCTCCTCTGTCTTCGAGCACATGCAGGCCCGCTTCCGGCGGGAGCAGGAGCGGCAGGCGCGCGAGGCGGAGCTGGCCAAGGAGCGCTTCGTGCGGCGCGAGGAGACGGAGGCCGAGCGTGTGCTCAACCTCCAGAAGCTCGCCGCGCGCGAGGAGGTCCGCCAGCGCACCCAGGCCACGGAGGAGCAGGCGCAGATGGAGCAGCTCGCGCAGGAGGCGCGGCTGGCCCAGGCGAAGATGGAGCAGGCGCGCCAGCAGCAGCAGGAGCGGACCTCCGTGGAGCGCGAAGTGGCGCTCGCGAAGCTGACCGCGCAGGAGGAGGTCCGCACACGCACGGAGGCGCTGAAGGAGCAGGCCCGGCTGGAGGCGCTGGCCACGGACGCGCGGCTGGAGGAGGCGCGGCTCACGAGCGAACGGCAGCTCGCGTACAACCGCGCGCAGGGGGAACTGGAGGAGCTGCGCTGGGAGCAGGAGGCGGAGGCCGCCAAGGCGCAGGTGGAGCTGGAGCGGATGCGCCGCCAGCAGGAGGCGGAGGCCGCGCGTCATGAGGTCCAGCTCGCCGAGGCCCGGCAGGAGGCCGAGCAGTTGTCCGCCCGGCTCCAGGTGCTGCTGGCGAAGCAGTCCATCGCGGAGGCGGAGGCCGGCATCGCGGAGCTGGAGCTGCGGCGCACCCGCGCGCAGCAGGGGCTGGAGCTGGAGCGGGCGAAGACGCTGCGCGACATCGAGAACTCGGTGAGCCCGGAGGTCATCCAGTTGACGTTGGCGCGGCAGCTGCCGCAGGTGGCGGCGGCCTTCCAGCAGCAGATGGGCGAGGTGCACGTGACGGCGGTGGATGGAGCGAACCCCTTTGGCTACATCGCCGCCGCCGTGGAGGGCGTGATGGGGCTGGCACGCTCCGCGGGACTGAAGGTGCCTGCCTCCCCTGCGCAGATGCCGGCGGGGTAGCCGCGTCCCCGGCCTCCGCATATAGAAGGGAGCCTCCGAAGGTCCGGACGCGCGGAGGCGTAAGGCACGCATGGACACGAAGAAGCTGACGCTGGCGGCGGTGGTGGCGGGAATGGCGGTGGTGGTGGTGCCGTGGCTGTTGCCTACGGGCCCGAGCGCCGGGCTGGACGCGGCCCGGTTCCTGGAGTCCGGGAACCTCGCGTGGGGCGCGCTGGTGGTGTTCGCCGGCGGCCTGCTCACCGCGATGACCCCGTGTGTGTACCCGCTCATCCCCATCACCGTGTCGGTGTTCGGTGCGAGGAAGGCGGAGTCGCGGGGCCGCTCGCTGGCGCTGACGACGTCGTACATCGTGGGCATGGGCGTGGTGTTCAGCGCGCTGGGCGTCCTGGCGGCGAAGACGGGCCAGGCCTTCGGCTCCATGCTGGGCAGCCCCGTGGTGGTGCTGGGGCTGGCGCTGTTCCTGCTACTGCTGGCCTCGTCGATGTTCGGCGCGTTCGAGCTGGCGCTGCCGTCGTCCATGCAGACGAAGCTGAGCAACGTGGGCGGCGCGGGCATCGCGGGCGCGTTCGTGATGGGCAGCGTGTCCGGGTTCCTGGCGGCGCCGTGCACGGGGCCGGTGCTCACGGGCCTCCTGGCCTTCGTGGCGAAGTCCGCCAACACGACGCTGGGCGCGACGCTGCTGTTCATCTACGCGCTGGGCATCGGCGTGCCGTTCTTCCTCATCGGCGTCTTCACCGTGCGCCTGCCGCGCGGTGGCGTGTGGATGGAGTGGGTGAAGAGCGTGCTGGGCATCATGCTGGTGGCGCTCGCGTTCTCGTACGTGAAGGACGCCTTCCCCTGGGCGCGCGACACCGTGAAGGCGCTGGGCGCCGAGGTGGGGCAGGTGCCCGGCGCGGTGCTGGCCGCGGTGCTGGTGGTGGTGGGCGTGCTGGTGGGCGCGGTGCACCGCTCGTTCAAGGAGGGCGCACGCGACTTCGGCTTCAAGGCGCTGGGCGTGACGCTGGTGGTGGGTGCGCTGGTGATGCGCGGCGGAGCGCTGGACGCGCGGCCCACGGGTGAGCTGTGGGTGCGCATGGGACTCCAGGAGCACCCGGTGGCGCCGTCCTGGCAGTGGCACCACGTGATGCCGCAGAAGAAGGCGACGTTCGACGCGAGCCAGTTCGAACAGGTGCTCGCGGCGGCGAAGAAGGAGGGCCGTCCGGTGCTCATCGACTTCTTCGCGGACTGGTGCGCGGCCTGCAAGGAGCTGGACCGGCTGACGTATCCGTCCACGGAGGTCATCTCCCAGGCCGAGGACAGCCGCTTCCTCACCATCAAGATCGACGCGACGAACAGCGAGGACCGCCTGGACGCGCTGATGGAGCAGCTGGGCGTGGAGGGCCTGCCCACGGTGGCCTTCGTGAACCCGGACGGCACCGTGCTGACGAAGCCTCGCGTGACGGGCTTCCTGGAGCCCGTGCCCTTCGCGGCGGAGATGCAGAAGGTCCTCCAGTAGGAGGCCCGTCAGCGCGTCAGAGGTAGTTCTCCCACCCCAGCCGGCCGCGGCTCGCGAGCACGCGTTCAATCATCAGCTCGTGCAGCGTGAGCAGCGGCTTCGCGAGCTCCTCGCCCTCCAGCCGCGCGAGCGCACCGGCCATGGCCTCCAGCGTGGACATCCCGTCCGGGTGCGGAGGCTTGCGAAGCCGGCGCGTATCCGGCGCGGGCGGCGGCAGCCTCATCCCCGGCAGCCGCCGCAGTGCAGGGACGCGCTGCACCATGCGCCGCGCCTGCGCCCAGCTCCCGTCGATGACCACGAGCCGCTTCGGCGGAGGGCCCTCCGCCTCCGGTGCGTCCGGGAACAGGAGCCACGTGTCCGGCGCGTCCAGCACCGACGCGTCGAAGGGGGCCCCTGGCGCGCCATAGGACACGATGTGGCAGCGGGGCAGGGCCAGCGCCGCGATGCGCGCCGTGTTGGTGCTCTTCTGCGACTCCTTGTTGTGCCGGATGATCAGCAGCTCCGTGCGCGTGGGGATGACGGGCACGTCCGCGCACAGGCACAGGGCCGTGGGCAGGTAGCACCGCTCACAACGGCCCGACAGGTCCTCCGGGGTGCTCGACCTCATTTCGCCGCGGTGCGGTAGCGCTCCATCAAGGCCCGCGCTTCACGCAGCTTCTCCTCGACGAAGCGGTCGTCCGCGTCCGGCTCGTATTCGGCGTCCGGCGGATCCAACTGGAAGAGGGCGGACAGGCTCGCGGGGGCGACCTCCAGCCACTCGGACGTGCGGGTGAGCGCGGCCTGCCTCCGCCCGGCGAAGGTCTCCGGCCCGTCCTCCGGGCCGCACCGGCAGATGCGCGCGGAGTCCCCGGACACGTCCACGTAGAGCCCCAGCACCTCCGCGTCCACCTCCGCCGCCAGCGCGCAGGTGGCCTCGCTGACGTAGGCCGCCATGGCCTGCGCCGCGCTGCGCTCCGTCAGCGAACGCACCAGGTAGACCTGCCACCCGGCCTCCGTGAGCGCCCCGGCCTCACTCAGCGGGGCCAGCTCCGCCGGCGGTGCCTGGATGCGCGACAGGAGCCGGCGCACCGGGACCTCCAGCCGCTCGAGCCGGGCGTTCGACGCGGGGCAGAAGAAGACCACGCGGTACTCTCGGCTGTCGGCGGCGGTTTCCATGGGCATACGGCGGTGACCCAAGAGGACCAAAGGACTCCCCAGGCACGCAAGGGGGGAGTTACACCCGAGGACGCTTCCCCGTGCACCCAGGGGCCTCCTCCAGGCCCGGAACACGACGCGGCGGGACACGTCCCCCCGCCTGACGCACCAGGAGATGCCACCGCGACCCGCGCACACCGCGGATCCGCGCGTTCACGAAAACGCTCCAGCCGCCGGAAAGCCCCTGGGGCATGCTGGACGCCCATTTTCCGCCCCCCTTTTTCACGCAGGGTCCGGCACGCGCCACCCCGGAGGCAAGTCACACCCATGGAGAGGCATTGAACCGGGGAGTCCCTGGATGTCTGTCTATTCCATGCAAGGAATTGGCGTCTGCTTGAAGTGTTTCAGCCGTACTGGTCGCCGTGACGCGGAAAGAAGCGCGACAGCGTTTGTCGCATCCGTGAGAAAAAAAGAATCCGGCCCTCGGCGTTCTCTGGAGGGAAGGGAGGCGGTCGCATGGTGCCAGGGAGGGAGGAGCCGCCAGTCCGGGAGGGCTCTGGAGGGGAGTTCGCCGCGTTCGCGATCCGCCATCAGCCGGTGCTGGTCGCCATCGCGCGCAATGTCTGCGGCAAGAGTGCCAGTGATTGCGACGACCTGGTGCAGGACGTGCTCTTGCGCGCGCTCCTGCAATGGGAGCGGCTCAAGCGTTGGCCGGAGCCCGCACGCCGCGCGTGGCTGGTGCGCGTGCTGCACAACCGGTTCCTGGACCAGTGCCGCCGCCAGGGCGCGGAGACGGACCGCCGGGTGGACCTGCACAACGTCCACATGCTCTTCGAGGACCCGGAGGACGCGCCGGAGCCCGAGCAGTGGGAGTGCGTCACGGAGGACGAGCTGCGCCAGGCCGTGGCGCGGCTCAATGAGAAGCTGCGCCAGGCGTTCGAACTGCACGCGCGGGGCCTGCGCCACGCGGAGATCGCCCGGCGGATGAACACCCCCAGCGCGGGAACGGTGGGCACGTGGCTCTTCCACGCCCGCCGCCGCCTCAAGGCCATGCTCCACGACACCGCGGAACGCCGCCGCCAGGAGAGGGAACGATGAGCACCGCGTGTGAGTGTGAGGACCTCCAGCCCTTCCTGGACGGGAGCCTGTCCGCCGAGGACCAGCGCCGCGTCCGGGGCCACCTGGCCACCTGCGACGTCTGCGCCCGCCGCTTCCACGACCTCTTGCAACTGGAGATGCTCGCGAGGCTCGCGCTGGAAGATCCCGCGGAGAGCGAGCGCTGGGTGTCCGCCCGCCAGGCCCGCGAGACGGTGCCCGGGTCCGACTGGGACGACGTGCCGGAGAGCTGGCCCGGGGACGTGCTCGCCGCGCAGGCGCCCCTGCCCCCGGAGCGCGAGGGCCGCGCCTGGCACCAGGGCGCCCGCCGCTTCCGCCGCCGCTGTCCGGGGTGCGCCAACTGCTGCCCCTGGTTCGCGGAGACGGAGGCCGTGGAGGCCGTCAGCGCGCCGCGCCTTCCGTGCCCGCGCACCAGCCGCTCCGGCGCGACGCTGCTGCGCCCCCGCACGCGCCGCTGAAAAGGGCGCTCGCCGCCTGCTCCTCCCTGGGGGGCAGGCGAGGGAGCCAGCGGCGAACGCTGCCAGCGGAATCCACCAAGGATTGCTCCCGCTCGCGTTTCGCAAGGGACGGGAGGCGGCCTCGCGACTCCAGGCCCTGACGCTTGATGGATCTCTGGTGCAAGAAGCTCTACCGGTTCCTGGATGGGGAGCTGGAATCGGGGGACGAGGAGCACTTCCGGCTCCATCTGGCCCTCTGCCGTGCGTGCGCCAGCGGGCTGCATGATGCCATGCAGTTGGAGATGCTCAGCGTCCAGGCCCTGTGTGGCGCGGTGGCCCACAACGACGCGCCACCACCGCCTGCCCCCGTCCGCTTGCCGTTCCGCTTCTCGTTGCCGCGCGGCCGGTGGCGGCATGCGCTGGGGGCGGTGATGGCCATGGGGCTGGGCGCGCTCGCCGCGTTCATGACCGGGGACGGCTTCCGGCCGGGGGACGCGTGGCGGGCGGATGCGTCCGCGCGGGAGCTGGAGGCGCGCATCGCGTACCCGGCCGCGGACCGCTACCTCCCCTACGTCCCGGTCCGGACGGGGGCGAGGGGCGGAGCGACGCTCGCGACCGAACCGCCGGTGCCCCTGCGGACCCTGGCGGCGCTGGAGGAGCGGGGGGACCTGCACGGCATCGCGGCGGCCTACCTGGTGCGCGGCGAATTGCGTCAGGCGTCGGACTTCCTGGCGCGCAGCGCCCCCTCGCTGGACCGGGACAGCGACCGGGCCGTGGTGGCGATGGCGGCGGGGGATTGGCGGGGCGCCCTGGCGCTGCTCGAAGGCGTGTTGCGTCAGGCACCGGACCATCCCCAGGCCCTGTGGAACCGGGCGCTGGTGCTCCGGGCCATGGGGCTCCCGCTCCAGGCGGCGGAGGCCTTCGAGGCCGTGGCCCGCCGGGGGGAGCCGGGGTGGAGCGAAGAGGCCGGAATCCGGGCCCTGGCGCTCCGGCAGGGGGGCTCGTTCCTGAAATGACCGGGGGCGACCCAAGGATTCTGGCGATCGGCGTCTATTAATCGAGGCGCGGCGTGGCGGCGGCGGCGGGGTGGACGGCAAGACACCGCACCGGGGGGACGCGATGTACCGCATCGATGCGTGGAGCCAGGGGGACGGCGAGCTGTGGGCGCCCGGTTCCAACGGGGGCGCGGGCGTGCGGCTGGAGGACGAGGTCCGGGAGCCGAGGGGGTACCGGGTCGAGGAGCAAGAGGGGGACGGGGATGAGGACTCCCGGCACGAAGGCGAGGAATCGCTCTTCGATTTCGAGGAAAGCGACCTGGATTGGGTCGCCAGCTACTGAGGTAACGGCGCGCGCGGTTGGATGTCCGCGCTCCACGCGGCCTTCGGGGGAGGGCCGCCGCTTCCAGTGGATTCGCGGGCCGTGAGGCCTGCCGGATTCCAGGTGTCCCGGACCGGGGGGGACGGGATCCGGAAGCGTGTGGGAGCGAGGACATCCGAGCGGGTGAGCAGGTGGGAATGCGCCCCAGGCCCTCCGTTCCCGGACCCCATGGGTTCCGGGAGCGGGGGGCTTCGGTTTTTCGGGCGCGCTAGGCTGCTCCACCTCCTTCCCGACCCGGAGTTCCCGACATGAACCATTGGCGCGCAGTTCTGCCCGCCCTGAGCCTGGGCTGTCTGGT
This sequence comes from Corallococcus sp. AB045, assembly GCF_003668895.1. NCBI lineage: Bacteria > Pseudomonadati > Myxococcota > Myxococcia > Myxococcales > Myxococcaceae > Corallococcus > Corallococcus sp. AB045. The sequence continues at coordinate 38,105 of NZ_RAWN01000004.1, read as the reverse complement.
GGCGTGTGCCACCGTTCCCATGAGCGCCCCCACCGCCCTCACGACCCCACCCGTGCCGCCGCCGTCCCAGGAGCGGGCCCTGCGCGAGTCCTGGCTGAAGGAGCGGCATGGGCTGCTGCTGGACATGATGCGCCGGCACGGCGTGGCCATGTGGGTCGTGGTCAACGAGGAGTTCCACGATGATCCGCTGACGGCCTGGGTCGCGCCGCCGCTGCCGTACGCGGGCAACCGCGACGTGTTCGTCTTCGTGGACGCGGGCGACGCGGGGCTCCAGAAGGTCGCGTTGACGGGCTACGCCACGGAGGCGGTGGCGCGCTTCTTCCAGGCGCCCCCGGTGGAGCGCAAGCAGACGGAGGCGCTCGCGGACCTGGACGCGCGCTACCACCCTCGCACCATCGCGCTGGCCATGGACGGGCGGCGGGGCGTGACGCGCAGCCTGACGCACGACACCTACAAGTGGCTGGTGGAGGCGCTGGGCCCGTCCGCGGAAGCGCGCTTCGTGAGCGCGGCGCCGCTCATCGAGGAGTACCTGGACACGCGGCTGCCCGGCGAGCTCACGCCCTACCGCGACCTGGTGGTGCTGACGGAGTCGCTGGTGAAGCGGGCGCTCTCCAATGAGGTGGTGGTTCCCGGCAAGACGACGGTGGGGGACGTGCGCCGCTGGCTCTACGACGCGCTCTTCGAGGCGCGCGTGGGCACGTGGTTCCAGCCGGACCTGCGCGTGCAGCGGCAGGGCATGAAGGACGGTTTCTCCCGAGGCTTCCTGGCGGTGGCGGACGAGGCGGTGGTCATCCAGCGCGGCGACCTGCTGCACGTGGACTTCGGCGTCTCGGCGCTGGGGCTGAGCACGGACTGGCAGAAGATGGCGTACGTGCTGAAGGACGGCGAGCAGGACGCACCGGAGGGGCTGAAGCGCGCGCTGGAGAACACGCGGACGCTGCAGGACGCGCTGATGCTGCGGGCGTCGCGGCCGGGGCGCTCGTCGGCGGACGTCTACGACGCGACGATGGCGGAGATGAAGGAGCGGGGCATCGAAGCCAAGGTCTACAGCCATCCGCTGGGCGCGCAGGGCCATGCGCTGGGCTCATCCATCGACTTCCGCGCGGCGTCGCGCTCGGAGGCGCCCCGGTTGTTGCGCAAGGGCTCGTACCTCGCCGTCGAGCTCAGCACCACCACCGCCGTGCCTGAGTGGGGCGGGCAGCAGGTGGCGGTGATGCAGGAAGATCCGGCGTACCTGACGGACGAAGGCTGGCGGTTCTTCGTGCCGCGCCAGGACGCCTTCTATCTCATCCACTGACGACACGAAGGGAGCGGACGTGATGCGCGTGGGCAGACCAAGGACGACGTTCAGTAGGGGGGCGTGCGCACTGCTCCTCCTGGGAGTGACGGGGTGCAGCGCCGCCAGTGGGGACGAAGCCCCCGCGCGGCAGGAGAGCCCCCTGTCCGCGGAAGCGTCGCTGCGGCCGCCGCGCGCGGTGGACAGCCTGCTCGGCTTGTTCGACCAGACGGCCTCGGTGGTGGAGGGTGAAGTCACGGACGTGCGCAGCGAGTACTCGCCGCGCACGGGCCCGTGGACGGTGGTGACGCTGGGGAACGTGCGGGCACACCTGGGCGCGGCTCCGCGTGAGCTGCGCCTCAAGCAGGCCGGAGGGATGCTGCCGGATGGACGGCAGCTCGTGGTGAGCCATGTGCCCCGCTTCGTCCGGGGCGCGCGCTACGTGGTCTTCCTGCGCAACACCGGGTGGCGCCTGTCGCCGGTGCTGGACGAGCACGCCTTCCGAGTGGAGTCGGTGGCGGGCCGCGAGGTGCTGGTGGGGGCAGAGGGCGGGCTCGTGGCAGGCCTGGGCTCGGCGGGGGTGCGGCAGACGGCGCCGGTGTTCGAGACGGTGGACCTGATGGGCGTCCGTCCGGCGCTGCTCAAGGATGCGCAAGCCCGGGGAGCTCCGGAGGGGATGGAGCGGGAGGCGTTCCTCTCGCTGCTCCAGAGCCACCTGCGCGCGCGTGGGCTCACGGTGACGGGGGCGTTCCGCGAGGAGCCCGTCACCACCGCGTCGTCGCTGTCCGTGCCGGTGACGCCCGCCGCGGGCGCGTCCGTGGTGCCGGGTGCCGTTCCCCTCCAGCCCGAGCGGGACATCCCGCCCGGCCAGCCGTGATGAGGTCCGCCATGAAGACAACGACATTCGTGGGCGTCGTCGCGGCGCTGGTGCTGGGCGGCATGGAGGCGGGCGCCGCCGCCTGGGACACGTGCAATGGGACGCCGGTGAAGTGGTACAGCGGGCCGGCCGTGTACCGGAACCGGTGCAGCATCCCGGACTCCGGCAACGTCAACACGGCGTACTGGAACGGCTTGCGGCAGTGGGACGACCTGTCTCACATCGTCAGTGGCTTCAACGTGAACGCGGCGACGGACTGCTCGCTGGACCACAGCGACGGACAGAACGAGATCGGCCTGTGTGACCGGGCGTCCATCGACGGGAACAACGGCGTGACGTACTCCGTCGTGGGGCTGTGCTTCATCGGGAGCAACGGCATCGACGAGGCGGACGTCTGCATCGCCAGCGACCTGGACTTCACGCCGCGCACCGGCAATGCGTTCGGCACGTCCGGCCGGGGCACGTTCGTGCACGAGGCGGGGCACTTCTTCGGCTTCAAGCACGAGGGCGGGCACAGCATCCTGCGCACCTCGCCGCCGCACCTGGTGACGGGCGGCTACGAGTCCTCCACGCTGTGGCCCACGAACGCGCAGGGCATGAACACGCTGTACGGCTATTCGGTGACGAAGCCGAACCTGCTGCCGTCCGCCATGGGTGTGGTGGGGGACGTGGCGCAGACGCTGGACCCGGCTGGAACGAAGTCGGTGTGCCGGGGCACGGCGCAGAGCGTGAAGTTCTACGTGGGCAACCTGGGCAACGCGGCCGTGTCGTCCTACTCGATGCGCGTGCGCCTGAGTCCGACGGCGCCGCCGAATGGCTACTACGAGTCCACCAACGTGGTGGGCACGTTCAACCACTCGCTGGGCGCGTTCTCGGAGGGCATCTATTCGCTGGGCTTCACGGTGCCTTCGACGCTGCCGTTCACCACGTACTACGTCTACCTGGACATGGATCCGGCGGGCGCGGTGGACGAGCTGCGGGAGAACGACAACACCACCGTCAGCGCCATGGTCCTGCGGGTGGGGTGCTGAGCATGCGGCACGGGGTCCTGATGGTGGCGCTGCTCCTGGGCGCCTGCTCGAAGCCGAGAGAGGAGCGGGTGACGTCGCGTGGTGCCCTCACGGCGGCGGAGCTCCCCCAGCCACGCGGCGCGGCCACGGTGCGGGCTGACGACCGTGCCTACTCCGCCCCGTCCGTCCGGTTCAGCGCCGACTTCCTGGTGGATCCACCCGTCACCTTGTGGATGGTCGCGCTGAGCGCGCAGTCGCAGGACGGGGGCACCTGGCGATTCCGCATGCCTGTGAATGAGAAGTTCGTCACGTCGAAGCACGCCACCGCTCGAATCATCCCACAGACGGCGTTGGGAGCGGGCCTGGCGGTGGTGGACTACCAACTGGCTGGGGAGCCCGCGATGATGATGGACGAGGGCACCCTGGAGCTGACCGTCACCGGGAAGCAGGCGAAGGGTGAGGTCCGGATGAAGGACGGGCGCGTGCGTGCGACGTTCGAGGGACCACTGACCTTCGAATGCATGGTGCCGCCCGCGTGGCTGGGCGGCTCGAACGCGCCCGTTCCGGCTTCTCCGGAGGAGGGCGAGGTCCGGGTGCTCGATGAGGCCTTGGCCACGAAGCAATGCCGGTCCATCGCGGACACCTTCCGCTGACGCCGGGCCTCCCCGTGGGTCCATCCAACAGGGCCCACGGGGTGGCATCACTCCGCATCGCGACCACTCACGTCGGCCCACGCCAGCCCGAAACGCGCCAGGTACTTCCGGAGCCGGTCCGCGTCGTTGACGCTCTTCTTCTGCGCTCGTGACTGCGCGAACAACATCCGGCCCGCGTCCGACAATGAGCGCGCGGAGCGGCACACCGTCACCACATCCGCGAGCTGCACGCGGTCGAACCGGTCCAGCTCCGCCGCCCGCGCCGCTCCCATCACCTCCACCAAGACGTCCTCACTTGCTGACATCGCCGCCGCGCCCGCGGGCCGCCACTGCGAACGCAGGCGGTCCAACTCCTCGTCCACCACGTCGCGGGTCATGCGCCCACCGGCCGCCAGCGTGGACATGCGCAGCACCGCCGCGTTGAGGTCCCGGAAGTTGCCGCTCCACCGGCCTTCAGGGGACGTGGCGAAGCGCAGGAAATACTCCTGCGCCTCCTTGCTCATCGTCACCCGCGTCCCCAACGCCTGGGACGCCTGATCCAGTTCGTATTGCAGGTTGGGCGCGATGTCCTCCGGACGCTCGCGCAGCGCGGGCAACCGGAAGGTCCACAGGTTGATGCGCGCGAGCAGGTCCTCGCGGAACCGTCCCCGCTCCACGTCCAGTTGGAGGTCGCGGTTCGTTCCCGCGATGAGCTGGAAGTCGCTCTCCGCCTCCTTGTCCGCGCCCACCGGCAGGAACCGCTTGTCCTCCAGCGCTCGCAGCAACATGGCCTGCTCGTCCGCGCCCAGCTCTCCAATCTCATCCAGGAACAGCACGCCGCCGTTCGCCTGCCGCATCAATCCGGGCCGGTCTCCCACCGCGCCCGTGAACGCGCCCTTCACGTGGCCGAAGAGCGTGGACATGGCGCCGTCGCCGCGCAGCGTGGCGCAGTTCAGGTCCACGAACGGTCCCGTCACCTGGTTGCGCGCCTTCTTCAGCGCGTAGATGCGCTTCGCGAGCTGTGACTTGCCCGCGCCCGTGGGGCCCGTCAGCAGCAGCGGCGCTCGGGATTGCACCGCCACCTGTTCAATCCGCTCGATGATCCGGTTGAACGCGGCGTTGCGCGTGTCGATGCCGGACTTGAGGAATGACAGGCCTTCGCGCTGCTGTTGCCGGAAGCGCGCCGCCAGCGTGTCGTAGTTCGACAGGTCCAGGTCGATGATGGCGTGCGTGCCCACCGCCCCGTGGTCCTTCCCCTTGCCCGGGGACGTCTGCACCAGCCGGCCTGGAATCAACCGGCTCTCCACCAGGAGGAACATGCAGATCTGCGCGATGTGCGTGCCCGTGGTGATGTGCACCAGGTAGTCCTCGTCCTCCGGATGGAAGGACTGCGCGCGCACGTGGTCCAGCAGCGCGCCATAGGTCTCCTCCAGGTTCCACGGGTCCCGGATGGGCAGTGACGTGAGCCGCACCTGCGTCTCCGGCGACACCTGCGCGATGTCGTCCCGGATGACCGCCGCCAGCGACGTCCCGTGAGGCGGGTGCAGCAACTCCAGCCGGTGCACCAGCAGGTCCTCCTGCTGACACAGCGACACCGTGGGCCGCCACCGCGCCCAGCGGTGCGCCCCCATCCCCGTGTCCAGCGTCGTCCCCAGCATCCCGATGACGACCGTCCGCCGCGCCTTCGCCTTTTGAGCCATCAGGATACGTATTTATCCCATGGGATACGGATTTCCAGCCTGCCCCAGTGTCTCCCTCGGGAGCGGCGTTGGCACGCCGGCTGCTCTAGCTCCCCCACGTGACCGGGATACAGAGCCCGGTCGAACGACCGAAAGGTGCAGCGCCATGGACCGGACGAACGCGAACTACGAAGTGATGTCGGACGAAGCGGGCCGCCCCATCAAGACGTGGACGGTGGGGGTGCCGTTCGAGGACGAGGCGAAGAAGCAGCTTCGCAACCTCCGCGGCCTGCCCTTCATCCACAAGTGGGTCGCCGCGATGCCGGACGTGCACCGCGGTTACGGCGCGACGGTCGGGAGCGTGGTGCCCACGGTGGGCGCGGTGGTGCCGGCGGCGGTGGGCGTGGACATCGGATGCGGGATGATCGCCGTGCGCACGACGCTGCGCGCGGATCAGCTGCCGGACTCGCTGCGCGGGGTTCGCTCGGCCATCGAGGCGGCGGTGCCGCACGGCCGTACGGACAACGGTGGCCGGAATGATCGTGGCGCGTGGAAGGACTCGCCCGCGACGCATACCGGTGCCTGGGCCCGCCTGGCGGAAGGGTACGCGCGCATCGTCGCGAAGCACCCGCGCATCGGCCGTGGGCCGGAGCTGGCGCACCTGGGAACGCTGGGAACGGGTAACCACTTCATCGAGCTGTGCGTCGATGAGTCGGACGGCGTGTGGCTGATGCTGCACTCGGGGTCGCGCGGCGTGGGTAACCGCATCGGAAGCCACTTCATCGAGCTGGCGAAGCAGGACATGGAGCGCTTCTTCATCCGCCTGCCGGACGCGGACCTGGCGTACCTGCCGGAGGGGACGGAGCACTTCGACGACTACGTGTTCGCGGTGAGCTGGGCGCAGGACTTCGCGGCGATGAACCGCGAGCTCATGCTGCACTCGGCGGTGGAGGCCCTGAAGGCGAGCGGTGAGCTGCCTCCGTTCGAGCTGTCCGAGTCCGCGGTGAACTGCCACCACAACTACATCTCGCGCGAGCACCACTTCGGAAAGAACTGCTTCGTGACCCGTAAGGGCGCGGTGCGGGCGCGCGAGGGCGACATGGGAATCATCCCCGGCAGCATGGGGGCCCGTTCCTACATCGTCCGCGGGAAGGGAAACGCGGATGCCTTCCACTCGTGCAGCCACGGCGCGGGCCGGGTGATGTCGCGCGAAGCGGCGAAGAAGCGCTTCACGCTGGAGGACCACGAGAAGGCGACCGCGGGCGTGGAGTGCCGCAAGGACGTGGACGTGATTGACGAGACGCCGGCCGCGTACAAGTCCATCGACGCCGTGATGGCCGCGCAGGCGGACCTGGTGGAGGTCGTCCACACGCTCAAGCAGGTGGTGTGCGTGAAGGGATAAGCGAAGGAAAACCCCACCCGCCGTCCTGCGGAGGTGCTCATGCCGGGATGAAGACACCGAGGCGCCCGTTCCCCCCAAGAGGTCCGCGAAAGCGGCCGTTAAGGGTGGGGGAGCGGGCGCCGCTATTTTTTGAAATCAGGGATGGGATGCTGCACACGTCCGCGAGCGCGCAAAGGAGCACCACGCACATGGTTCGCATCGATGGTTCACAGGGGGAGGGGGGCGGCCAGGTGCTGCGCACCGCGCTGGCGCTGTCGCTGGTGACGGGCACGCCGTTCGAGATGGTCAACGTGCGCGCGGGCCGCGCCAAGCCGGGCCTCCTGCGCCAGCACCTCACCGCGCTCAAGGCCGCGGAGGCCGTGGGCGCCGCGGAGGTGACGGGCGCGGAGCTGGGCTCCAAGCAGCTGTCCTTCCATCCGCGCGCGTTGTCCGCGGGCAACTACCACTTCGCGGTGGGCACGGCGGGCAGCGCGACGCTGGTGCTCCAGACGGTGCTGCCCGCGCTCCTGCACGCGGAAGGGGCCTCCACGCTGATGCTGGAGGGGGGGACGCACAACCCGGCGGCGCCGCCGTTCGAGTTCCTGGAGAAGGCGTATCTGCCGCTCCTGCGCCGCATGGGCCCGCGCGTGGACGTGGCGCTGGAGCGGCCCGGCTACTATCCGGCGGGCGGCGGACGGTTCCGCGTGGACATCCATCCCGCGAAGCTCCAGCCGCTCCAGTTGCTGGAGCGCGGCCGGGTGCTGCGCACGGAGGCCGTGGCCCAGGTGGCGTCCATCCCCTTCGACGTGGCGAAGCGCGAGCTGGAGACCGTGGCCGCCGTGCTGAAGCTGCGTCCGGATCAGCAGCGGCCGGAAGAGCTCAAGCGCGCCTACGGTCCGGGCAACGTGCTGCGCGTCGAAGTGGAGTGCGAGCACGTGACGGAGGTCTTCACCGGCTTCGGCGAGCGTGGCAAGCGCGCGGAAGTCGTGGCCGAGGAGGTCGCCGCGAAGGTGAGGCGCTACCTGGACGCGGGCGTGCCCGTGGGCGAACACCTGTGTGATCAGCTCCTGCTGCTGTGCGCCCTGGCGAAGGGTGGCCACTTCCGCACGGTGGCGCTGGACAGCCATTCGCTCACGCAGCGCGAGACGATGGCGCACTTCCTCGACGTGAAGGTGGACGTGCGGGAGCTGGAGCGCGACGTCCATGAGGTGACGGTGCGCGCCTGACGTAGGGCGGGGCAGGGCGGTGCACCCTTGTCCGGCCGGACGCCCGGCGGTCGGACGAGGCACGCGTTCAGCAGGGCCCAACCCATGGCGTTACCTCGCAGCCTTCCTACGTTGTGACCCGTGGGGGAGGCTTGAGCGTGGCGGAAGTCCCTGAAGTCGAAATCATCGTCCGTGACCTGAAGCAGGCCGTCGTGGGCCGGCGCTTCGTGGGCGCGGAGGTGCTGGTGCCCGCGGCGGTGCGCTTCGCCTCGCCGCCGGACTTCATCCAGAACCTCCAGGGCCGCAAGGTGCTCGCGGCCGAGCGGCGCGCGAAGTTCATGCTGCTCACGCTGGATGACGGGCAGACGCTCGCGCTGCACTTCATGCTCTGGGGCGAACTTCAGCTGCGGCCCGTGGGAAGCGAGCGGCCTCCCGAGACGCTCGTCGTCCTCACGCTGGAGGGCAATGAAGAACTCCAGCTCACCGACACGCTGGGTTACGCGCGCGTGGCGCTGGGGCCCACGGCGCTGCTGGCCTCGCAGCTCAAGCTGGAGGAACTGGGACCGGAGGCGCTCGATGAGACCTTCACTCCGGAGGTGCTGGCGAAGCAGCTTCGCCGCAGGCGCAGTCCGCTCAAGACAGTGCTCTTGAATCAGCGCGTGCTCGCGGGGCTGGGCAACCGCGACGCGGACGAGAGCATGTGGGGCGCGGGCATCGACCCACGGCGGCTGGCGTCGTCCCTGTCTCCCGCTGAAATCGTCCGGCTGCACCAGGGCATCCGCGACGTGCTGGAGGAAGGCCTGCGGCTGCGCGGCACGCAGCGCGACCTGTTCGGTGTGCAGGGGCAGGCGAAGCACCGGCGCAACATCTTCGGCAAGACGGGAGCGCCTTGTCCCCGCTGCGCCACGCCCGTGTCTCACCTGCGCATCGGCGGCCGCAACACGCATTGGTGTTCGCACTGCCAACCCGAGAACGGCGCCGCGACAGAGGCCCCGGCGCAGACGTCACTGCTCTGACAAGGCTCCGGGGGGCTGGTATGAACGGGAGCGTGTCCGACGTTCCCGCCCCCTCACCCCTGTCCCTCGATGACGCGCTCGCGCGAGCTAGCGAGGAGCTGCAGTTCCCCAGCTACTACCAGTCCAGCGTGCGGCCACTCCTGCGCAACCCGGAAGGGCGCTGGCCCCACTGCTGCGGCGGAGGCTGCGAGCCGTGCGCCCAGACGCTCATCCGCGTCGCGCTGCGCGCGTTGGAACTGATGGGCACGCCGCGCCAGAGCCCTCCGCCGGATTTCTAGTCAGAACAGCCGCGTCCCCAGGCCCACGCGCCCCGTGAGCCCCAGCCGCGTGTGGCCCGCGCCCGCGCGCTCCTGGAACGTCTCCACGCCCACCTGTCCCGCCGCGAGCAGCGACAGGTTGCCGCCCAGGTACACCTCCACGCCAAAGCCTCCCAGCGCCTGGAAGCGCCGCTGCTTGTCGCCCGAGAGCCCCAGGTCGATGGGCAGGTCCACCAGGCCCAGCACCACCACGGTGTCCGCCACGCGGTAGCCCGCCACCATCCCCGGCAGGATGCGCACCAGCACACCGGAGAAGTTGTCGTCGTCCATGTACGTGGAGCCGGAGTTGAGCACCAGGCCCACGCCCAGCGTCGGCGCCAGCCTGAACGCCCCGCTCCGCACCACCTCCTTGCGGCCCACGAGCTCCAGCGACGCGCCCAGCTTGAACCAGTCGAAGCGCGCCCGTGCCTCCACCTCCAGCGCGCCCAGTCCCTGCCGGAACCCCAGGCCCACCTCCGGCGCGCCCGTGTAGCCATAGAGCGCCGTCGCCCCCGCGGGCAGCATCACCGGCGCCACCACGGAGCCCAGCGGGTCCTCCTGTGAGAAGGACACTTCGGCGTCCTGGGCGGAGGCCAGTCCGGGCACGACGAGGAGGGCGAGCAACAGTCCGAGGCGCGTCATGGGCGCGCACCCTAGCTTGGGATGCAGCCTGGCCAAAACCCAACGAATCCAGGGACTTGGGGGCAGGTTGTGCATTCGCGCGGGATCCCTGGAAGAATGGGGAATCCATGGTTGCCTACCTGCACGCCGCACCGCCTCCTGAAACCTCCACGCCCGCGGGAGGTCGTGACGCACTCGACCTGCCGGGTGGGGCCGGGGGCTGGGTGCTGCTCGTGGGTGAGGCGGCGCGGCCCGCGGTGGCGGAGGCGCTCGCCCGCGAAGGCTTCGAGCCCGTGCATGTGGATGGGGCACGCGCGGCGCTGAAGCGGCTGGGCGTGGAGGCTGGAGGGACGCTGCCGGACGCGGCGCCCACGGACTCGAAGGCCGAGCTGCCCCGGCTGGTCATCATCGACGCCGACCTTCCGGACGGCGACGGCTTCAGCCTCTGCGGTGTGCTCCGCGCGGACCCGAAGTCCGCGCACCTACCGGTGCTGCTGGTGGCGAAGCACGCGGAGGAGTTCCACCGCGACCTCGCCGCGGGCGTGGGCGCGGACGAGTACCTGGTGGAGCCGGTGGACGCTCGCGACGTGGCGGTGCTCGCGCGGCTCAAGGCGGGGCGGCGCGGCGAGGAGGACGTCTACGATGCGCACACCGCGACGCTGCCGCTCGTGGCGTTGATTCGCGCCCTCCTGTCCGGCGTGCGCTCGGGGCGGGTGGTGCTGTCGGAGGACTCGGGCGCTCTCTTCTTCCGCCATGGCCTGGTGGTGGACGCGGCCTTCCACGGCGAGCGCGGCATCCTCGCGTTCCGGCGCCTCTTGTGCTTCGGCGCGGGCGCGTACACGGTGACGTTCGGCCCGGAGCTGCAGCGGGGCTGCTTCTCCATGGACCGCCCGTTCCTGTGCGAGCAGGTGGTGCCCGCCCTGGAGCGCTTCGAACAGCTGCGCGTCAAGGGCCTGCCCCTGGCGGCGCGGCTCACGGTGGACTTCAACCGGCTCTCGCAGGAGCTGCCCTCGCTGCCGGAGGACGTGGAGCAGGTGGTGCGCCTCTTCGATGGGCGGCGCACCGTGCGCGCGATGCTCCTGGAGTGCCGCTTCCCGGAGGCCCTGGCCTACGAGGCGGCGACCCGCCTGTTCATGCTGGGTGTGCTGGTGCCCGCCATCCTGGTGGAGGAGCGAGAGCGCGCCCGGGAGTCCGCGGGACCGCCCCGCCTCTTCGAGCCCGTCCTGGCTCCCGAATCCGGGTCGGAGCCCGGGCCGGACGCGTCGTGAGGGTTTGACTCGGGCGGCCTGCTCGGGGCACAAGGCCGGGAACGCCACGGGCTGAACGCCCGTCCACCCCACGCCGAAGCCGCCCCCATGTCTGGTCACAACCGATGGTCGAAACTCAAGCGCCGGAATGCCGTCCTGGGCGTGGCCAAGGGCAAGCTCTACTCCAAGGCCATCAAGGAGATGACCGTCGCCGCGCGCCTGGGCGGCGGTGACCCGTCCAGCAATGCCCGCCTGCGCGTAGCCGTGGCCCTGGCGCGCGAGTCGAACATCCCGCGCGACACCATCGAGCGCGCCATCAAGAAGGGCACGGGCGAGCTGGCCGGCGAGTCCTACGAAGAGGTGACGTACGAGGGCTACGGCCCCGGCGGCGTCGCGCTCATCATCGAGTGCCTCACCGACAACCGGAACCGCTCCGCCAGCGACGTGCGCAACCTCCTGGGCAACTACGGCGGGAACATGGGCGCGGAAGGCGCCGTGGGCTGGATGTTCCACAAGAAGGGCGTCATCACCGTGAAGCCCGGCCCCACCGAGGACCAGGTGATGGAGCAGGCCCTGGACGCGGGCGCGGAGGACGTCGTGGACCAGGGGCCGGACGGCTTCGAGGTGCGCACCGCCCCGGCGGACCTGCACACGGTGGGCGCGAAGCTGGAGGCCGCGGGACTGCCCCTGGGCGAACAGAAGTGGACCTTCGTGCCGCAGAACACCGTGAAGGTGGAAGGCGACAACGCGAAGCGCCTGTTGAAGCTGATGGACGCGCTCGACGACAACGACGACGTGCAGCACGTGCACGCCAACTTCGAAATCGACGAGTCCCTGATGGAGTCGCTGTCCACGTAAAGCCCCAGCAAGGGGCGCGTGGGAAAGGAACGGGCCGGTGCGGGTACTCGGCGTGGACCCTGGCAGCCGCTTCATGGGCTTCGGGGTGGTGGAGGAGAAGAAGGGAAAGCTCGTGCACCTGGGCCATGGCGTCATCAAGGTGGTGGAGTCCGCGCCCCTCGCTGAACGCCTGAGGGACCTGCACGCCGCCTTGAGCGCCGCGCTCCAGCGCTACCAACCGGAGGCCGTCGCCGTGGAAGGCCTCTTCACCCACCGCAACGCCCGGAGCGCCCTGGTGCTGGGCCACGCGCGCGGCGTGGCGCTGCTCGCCGCTGCGCAGGCGGGCCTGCCCGTGCACGAGTACGCCCCCGCCAGCGTGAAGAAGTCCGTAGGGGCCAGCGGCGCGGGAGGCAAGGACGCCGTGGCGCGCATGGTGCGCACGCTGCTCGGTGTGGATGAAGCGACGCTGGAGCGCGCGGATGCCAGCGACGCGCTCGCCGTCGCAGTGTGCCACTTGAACCAGTTTCGCGTGGGCATGCCCCGCGCCAGCGCTCCCGGCAACGCCAAGCGCAAGGGGGCCGCGTCGGTGCTCGCGGACCGCCTGTCGTCCGCCTACCAGCGCCCGGAGACCCGCCGATGATCGCCCGGCTGCGTGGCAACGTTTTGGAGAAGGGCCCCGAGGATGCCGTCATCGACGTGCACGGCGTGGGCTACCGCGTGAACCTGTCCACCGTCTCGCTGGGCAAGCTGCCCGCGGACGGCCAGCCGGTGGACCTGCGCATCCGCACCGTGGTGCGCGAGGACGCCTTCGAGCTCTTCGGCTTCCTCTCCCCAGCGGAGGAGGAGCTCTTCCAGCTGCTCAACACCGTGTCCCGCGTCGGTCCGCGCATGGCCCTGGGTGTGATGTCCGGCATGGAGGTGGGCGAGCTCATCGCGGCGCTGTCGCGCGGTGAGACGAGCCGGCTCGCGAAGATCCACGGCGTGGGCAAGAAGACCGCGGAGCGGCTCGTCCTGGAACTCAAGGAGAAGGTGCGCAACCTCCACTCGGAGGGCATCGCGCGCGGCACCACCCCCCGCGCGCCCGTCACGTCCGGCAACAAGGCGGACCTCGTCTCCGCGCTGCTCAACCTGGGCTACAAGCAGCCCCAGGCGGAGAAGGCCGCGGACGTCGTCATCGAGCAGCTGGGCCCCGACGCCTCCTTCCAGGCTCTCTTCCGCGAAGCCCTCAAGGCCCTGCGCTCCAGTCCGTGACCTCCGGACACCGCTCCGCCCTCCAGGGCGAGACGCGGTGCTTCCTGGGGTGGGAAATCCTCGGAAAATACGCGCAAGGCTTTTTCCTGTAGGAATCCGCTGTCGTCGCACGGCGAACGCTCCTGCCGTTCGCCTGCCATCATCTGGTGATCCACCTCGCTCACGGTTTGACACCCCTGAGCAATCCTGGCCGGCCGTGAGCTGGCCCATTCCGCTGCAAATATCAATTTCCAGCTCAGGTGCGGTGGTCCCGAAAGGACCGCGCCGCGCCGAGGAGGCGTGTGTCATGGCGGCGTGGCGTGGTGTTCCGGTCGTCGTGCTGCTGCTCTCCGGCGTCATCGGAGTGGGGTGCGGCGCGGCCGAAGGCGAGGACGTGTCGGCGGTGGATGACGTGTCGGCGGCGCTGGGGTCGGCGGCCTCCGGAGGCCCGCAGCCGTGTGGTCCGTCGGCGCGGTCCGTGGGGGATGTCCGGCGCGGCGCGGAGGGCTCGGCGCCGGAGACGCTGGTGGAGGTGGGCGGGCAGGTCTTCTACGCCGCGAACGACGGCGTGTCCGGCCTCGAGCTGTGGGTGACGGACGGGGGCGCCACGGAAGCGCGGCGGGTGAAGGACGTGAGGCCCGGGGCGTACGGCAGCACGCCGCGTTTCCTCACGCGGATGGGCGGGCGGCTGTTCTTCGTCGCGGACGACGGCGCGCACGGGCCGGAGCTGTGGGTGTCGGACGGCACGGCGAAGGGCACGGTGCTGGTGGCGGACATCCGGCCCGGGGCGCGGGGCAGCGTGCCGGACGGGCTGACGGTGGTGGGCAGCCGGCTGTACTTCACCGCGGATGACGGCGTGCGCGGCCGTGAGCTGTGGAGCACGGACGGCACGGCGAAGGGCACGCAGCTCACGCAGGAGTTCGCGCCTGGGCCGGGCTCGCTGTTCCTGGATGACCTGACGGAGTGGAACGGGAAGCTGGCGCTGGTGGCGTACGGCGACGCGGTGACGCTGTGGGTGGTGGAGGGGCGCTCCGGCTCCGCACGGGCGCTCTTCCGCGGCCCGGAGCAGTCCGTCGTCTTCTCGCTGACGCCCGTGGGGAAGGACCGCCTCTTCTTCCTCGTGGACCTGGGCTTCGGCGAGGCGGACCTCTGGGTGACGCGGGGCCAGCCCTTCCTCACCTTCCCGCTCAGGCACTTCGCGGGGGACTACCCGTCGGAGCTCACGCCGCTGGGCAACGCCGTGTACTTCATGGCCGGCGCGGAGGGCTTCTTCGGCGAGCCCGGGGACCTGCTCCACGGCGGCGAGCTGTGGAAGAGCGACGGCACGCTCCTGGGCACCCGCCTGGTGAAGGACGTGCGGCCGGGGCCCCACGGCTCGCTGCCCTCCGGGCTGACGGTGCTGGACGGGCGGCTGTACTTCGCCGCGGATGACGGCGTGCACGGCCGCGAGCTGTGGAGCTCCAACGGCACGGCGCAGGGCACGGTGCTGGTGCAGGACGTGGAGCCGGGCCCCGCGGGCAGCACCCCCACGGCCTTCGCGGTGGTGGACGGGTGGCTCTTCTTCTCCGCGACGACGGCCGGCCGGGGCCGCGAGGGCTGGTACTCCAACGGCGACCCGGGCCACGTGGATCCGATGCGCGACATCGCGCCCGCGGGGCTGGACGCGAACCCCCACGGGTTCGTGCGCGCGGGGGGCTCCGTCTTCTTCATCGCCACGGACCCGGCCCAGGGGGAGGAACCCTGGGCGCTGCCCTTCCTCCCCGCGGCCCGCTGCGCCCGCCTGGAGCCCTGAGGGCGACGGCTACGCCGCGCGCCGCAGCGCGGGCGTGGGGTGCAGCCCGCCCGTGTTCGGCGCGGGCAGCACCACGGTGGGCCCCAGGCCCGGGGCCAGCAGGTGGGCGGTGAGCAGCGAGGACGGGTGGAAGTTCACGAACGACGGGTCATGCGCGGACGGGCCCGCGAAGAGCTTCTCCACCACCATGGACGCGTACTGCTCCAGCGAGTCCTCGCGCGTGTTGCCGTTGAGCACCACCTCCCAGCCCATCTGCTCCGCGAAGCGGCGCACGCCGGGGATGCGCGACAAGAGCGGCGTGTAGCTCTCCGTGCTCACGCCGTTCTCGCTCACCACGAAGACTTCATTCGCGGTGGCCACCGCCAGGGACATGTTCCCCTGCGTGTGGCCGGGCGTGCTGAGCAGCGCCGCGCCCTGGCCCAGCCACGTGTCGCCGTCCAGGAGCACCACGCGCTCGTCGGGGATGTCCGCGCCGCCGGGCACGAACCACACGTGCTGCATGGGGTGCAGGTGCTTCACCATGGTCCACTCCGCGCGCTGCACCAGCAGCCTGGCCCGGGGGAAGACGGGCGGGGCGCCGTCACCGCCCAGCCAGCCGCGCAGGTCCTGGATGTGCAGGTGGTCGAAGGCCAGGTAGTCCACGTCCGACGGTGTCAGCCCCAACTGCTCCAGGTAGCCCTGCACCGTGCCGTGGCGGGTGGACATCACCTTGTCGGAGAGGAACGCGCCGTAGCGCTCGCGCAGCGCGCGGTAGAAGGGCGCCGCGTGGCCCCGCTCGTAGTCGGTGGGGTTGAAGAGCAGCGTGCGCCGCTGGCCGGTGCTGGCCTCCGCGAACTGCACCACCTGCATGCGGTTCGTCATCATCACGTAGGGCGCCGGTGACAGCGCCGCCCCGCTGAAGGCGAACAGCGTGGGGTAGGGGAACGTGATGAGGTCGCACGTGGCCACCGCCGCCACCGGGCCCTCCCGGACGAAGGCTTCGCGGGCCTCCTGCGCGGCGCGGCGCAGCTTCTGGAGACGGGGGCCGGGCGAACGCTCGGCGCGGGCCTCGGGCAGGAGGGGCAGGGGACGGAACGGGGCAGAAGCGGAAATCATGACGCGACTCCCTTCGTGCAGGGGGACGTGCCCCCTGGCTGGCCGGTCGGCGTGCCGCTCCGATTCTAGCGCCGCCAGAAGGGCAGCGACACGCGCCCCCTTCGCTGTATAGGGTCGGAATGGCGATGGCGAGGAAGTCCGACGACACCCTCTCGGGAGATGTTCAGCCGGAAGACATCCGGCTGGAGGCCTCCCTGCGCCCACGCACCTTCGACGAGTACGTGGGGCAGGGTGCGGTCGTCGAAAAGCTGAAGGTGTACGTGGCCGCGGCGAAGAGCCGGGGTGACGCGCTGGACCACTGTCTGTTCTCCGGCCCCCCCGGCCTGGGCAAGACGTCGCTCGCGCACATCATCGCGAACGAACTGGGCGTGGGCGTCCACGTCACCAGCGGCCCCGCGCTGGAGCGCAAGGGCGACCTGGCGGGTCTGCTCACCAACCTCAACGAGCGGGACATCCTCTTCATCGACGAAATCCACCGCCTCAACGCCGCCGTGGAGGAATACCTCTACCCGGCGATGGAGGACTTCCGGCTGGACATCACCATCGACACCGGGCCCGCCGCCCGCGCGATGAAGATTGATTTGCCGCCCTTCACGCTGGTGGGCGCCACCACGCGCACGGGCCTGCTCACGTCCCCCCTGCGCGACCGCTTCCAGATTCAAGAGCGCCTGGAGTACTACGAGCCGAAGTTCCTGGAGCAGATCCTCGACCGCTCCGCGCGCATCCTGGGCGTGCCCATGGACCGCGCCGCCAGCCGCGAAATCTCCACCCGCTCGCGCGGCACGCCCCGCATCGCCAACCGGCTGCTGCGCCGCCTGCGCGACTTCGCCCAGGTGGAGGGCAACGGCCGCATCACCTACGACCTGGCGCACGACTCGCTGAGCCGCCTGGGCGTGGATGCCAGCGGCCTGGACGCGATGGACCGCAAGATTCTCCTGACCATCCTGGAGAAGTTCGGCGGCGGTCCGGTGGGCGTGGAGACCATCGCCGCGAGCGTGGGCGAGCAGCGCGACACCATCGAGGACGTCTACGAGCCCTTCCTCATGCAGGAGGGCTTCCTCATGCGCACGCCCCGGGGCCGGACCGCCACGCTGCGCACCTACCAGTACTTCAAGAAGACGCCGCCCCCCAGCTCCCCGCAAGGGGCGCTCTTCTAGCCCGCACCACTTTCCGCCATGAGCCAAGCCTCCGCGCCCGCCGTGCCCACGGTCCTCCCCAGTCCCCGCGACTACTACGGCGACCTGATGCGCGCCTCGCAGGCCACGCGCGCGGGCTTCCTCGCCGAGCGCGAGCGCTGGCTCCGGGGCGTCCCGGTGGAGGGCCGCGAGGAGCTGCTCTTCGAGTTCGAGATGTGGCTGCGCGCCGTGGAGCGCTACCTGAACCTCCACAACTCCGTGGTGGATGCCCGGGCCCGGCCGCTCGTCACGCGCGACTTCCACGAGGAGCTGGTGGACGTGCGCGACGCCATGGAGCGCGCCGTGCGTGTCGCCCGGCACCTGCAGGATCCGGACAGCGACCCGAAGATGGTCTTCCGCAAGTACGTGGAGACCCAGCTCGCGGACGACCGCGTGCGCCGGCTGCTCATCGAAGAGGAGTTGGATCAGGAGACCCCGCCGGAGAGCCTCTTCGTCGTGCGCGAGGCGTTCGACGCGCTGAAGAACCTGCTCGACAACCTGCTCCAGCTGCCGCTCATCGGCCTGTCGCTGTTCCAGGACGTGGGCAAGCTGACGCTGCGGGAGATCGTCCTCAACCGCTACTTCCGCCCCTTCCGCCCGCTGGAGTTCCGCGTCGAGTACGACCGGCTGCGCTCCGTGCGCCTGCTGGACGTGCTGGGCACGCTGCCCGCGGACACGCGGCCCCTCTTCACCACCGCGTTCCTGGGCCTCTTCCGCGTGCTGCACTACCTGACGCACGTGGATCCGGAGTCGCAGCCGCCCGTGCCGCGCCGCGTGCGCGTGCTCCTGTCGCTGGTGCGCGGTGAAGTCTCCGCTGTCGCCAGCTACCTGCACACGGAGCTGTCCCCCAAGGCCGGCCCCAAGCACCTGCAGGCCGCCACGCTGCGCGCCGCGCGCGACCTGGCCCGCGAGACGGACCGCATCTCCCGCGAGGTGCTGGTGGACCTGGACCGAGACCCCGCCGCCCCCCTTCGCGCCGCGGAGGCCTTCACCACGCTCTTGCGCCAGCAGGTCGTCGCGCTGGTGGACGCGCTGGCCCCCAACGGCTCGCTGGGGGATGAGGCCTTCGGCCACCTCACCAGCGCCCAGGACGCCGCGCTGCGCCTGCGCAAGGACCTGTGGGTCTACGCCCAGCTGTGCCGCGCCGCCGAAAGCCACCTGCGCTCGGAAGACGTGCCCGCCGCCGAGTGCGTGCTGGAGGCCCTCAAGTCGTTCCTCGACTACTTCCACGACGGCGGCTACCAGCTGCTGCGCTACGCGGACTACGACGCCTTCGACCGCTTCACCTCGCTGCTGGTGGAATTGCCCTGGCCCCCGGAAGGGCCCGGCATCCGCAGCCGCCTGGCGGAGGACCTCCGGCGGTTTTCACAGACGCTGGAGACCACCTTCCACGCCGTCAGCCGCCGTTCGCTCCTCCAGGGTCGTGGCTTCGACCGGCCGGACGCGGAAGCCCTGCGCGACCGCTTCCTGCCGCCTGCTCGCTGACCCACCCTCTCAGTCACGATTCCCGTCAAGCCCCGGACTCCCGGTATGTCCGGGATGTGCGTTTGCTTCCGGGCACTCGCCTGCGATAGAGACGCGCCCCTGTCACATGGGTGACACGCACTCCCGGTTGGCGCGAAACCATTCGGGGGCCCTGGAGTTCGAAGGATGAATTCCGGACATCGCTGTCACGGTGGGAGGAGCAGTGGTGGGTTTCCCAAGAGGGGTGTCCGGGCCCCAGCCCAGGCCATCCCCCGTCCCTGAGGCCCTTGTGCCAGCAGTTCCAGGGGGTTGGGAAGGGCAGGGCCACCCCATCAGGCAATTCTTGTGTCACGGCCGCGTGGCATGTTGATTGCTCCTATGTGCAGCGCGTCAGACCGCCGTGGAACGGCCTGACGGGGCCATACCCCGCGTATGTCAGTACGAAGCAGTCCCTAGAGGCGACACCGACATGCTCCAGTTCAACGACTTCCAGCGCACCCTTTCCCAGCCGGCCATCTGCCGCGGTGTGGGGCTCCACTCCGGGTTGCCCGTGACGCTGACCCTGAAGCCCGCGCCCGCGGGGCATGGCATCGTCTTCGTCCGCACGGACCTGGAGCGCCCGGTGAGCATCCCCGCGCTGGCGGAGTACGTGGTGGACACGTCGCTGGCCACCACCCTGGGCCGGGACGGCGTGAAGGTGGGCACGGTGGAGCACCTGATGTCCGCGCTGGCGGCGCTGGGCATCGACAACGTGCGCGCGGAGCTGGACGGGCCGGAAGTGCCCATCATGGACGGCAGCGCGGCTCCCTTCACGCACGCCATCATGGAGGCCGGTTCGCACGAGCTGGACGCGCCGCGCGAGTACCTGGTCATCAAGAAGAGCGTGGCGGTGACGGACGGCGACAAGCAGGCCTCGCTCACCCCCGCCCGGCGCTTCCGCATCAGCTGCACCATCGACTTCGAGCACCCCGTCATCCAGGGCCAGTCCTTCGACGTGGACGTGAACGACCGGGGCTTCTCGCGTGAAATCTCGCGCGCCCGCACCTTCGGCTTCCTTCGCGACGTGGAGAAGCTCAAGACGCTGGGCCTGGCGCGCGGTGGTTCGCTGGAGAACGCAGTCGTCGTGGACGAGGCCGCCATCCTCAACCCGGACGGCCTGCGCTTCCCGGACGAGTTCGTTCGCCACAAGATTCTGGACGCCATCGGCGACGTGTCGCTGTTCGGCCGGCCTGTCATTGGCCACATGACGGCGTTCAAGACGGGCCACGCGCTCAATCACAAGCTCGTGCGCAAGGTATTGGCGGACCCCTCCAGCTTCGACATCGTCACCGCGCGCCGCCGGGACGTGGAGGGGCGTGAGCCGGGCCGTGGAAGCCTCGCGGGCGCGTTGGAGCTGGAGCCCCTGGTCGCCTGAACGACAGACTGGCAATTCCTTGCCAGTCCCGAGGACCTCTATTAAGTCGGCGGGCTATGTCCATGCGCTCTACTCGCATCGCCCTGGCCGCCCTCCTCGCGGCATCCCTCACCGCCGGCTGCAACAAGGAGAAGGCGCCGGCCAATGCCCAGGCGCCCGCCGCGCAGGCCCAGGCTGGCAATGCCGCCGAGCCGTCGCCGGACACCGTGGTGGCCACCTTCGGCACCAACCAGAAGGTCACCTTCGGTGAGCTCAACGAGCGCATCAAGGAGCCGCTGGCGAACCTGGACAAGCAGAAGTACCAGCTGCGCAAGCGCGGCCTGGAAGGGCTCGTCACCGAGCGCCTGGTGAAGGAAGAGGCGACGAAGCGCAACCTCACCGAGGAGCAGCTGCTCAAGGCGGAGATCGACGACAAGATCCCCGCGCCGCCGGAAGAGAAGATCAAGGAGGTCTTCGAGGGCGCCAAGGGTCAGCTGCCCCCGGGCGCGACCTACGAGCAGATGAAGCCGCAGATCGTGGACTTCCTGTCCGGCCAGCAGAAGCAGGAGCAGGCCCAGAAGTTCTTCGACTCGCTCCGCGCGGGCGCCAACGTGAAGTACGAACTGCCCGAGCCCCCGCGCCCGCCCGCGGAGCGCAAGCAGGTCGCCGCCACCGGCCCGTCCAAGGGCCCGGAGAGCGCGCCGGTCACCATCGTGGAGTTCAGCGACTTCCAGTGCCCGTTCTGCAGCCGCGCCATCGGCACGGTGGACGAGGTGACGAAGCTCTACGGCGACAAGGTGCGCCTGGTGTTCCGCCAGTTCCCGCTGGACTTCCACCAGCAGGCGCAGAAGGCCGCCGAGGCCTCGCTGTGCGCGAACGAGCAGGGCAAGTTCTGGGAGATGCACGACAAGCTCTTCGCCAACCAGAAGGCGCTGGGCGTGGATGACCTGAAGAAGTACGCGGGCGAGCTGAAGCTGGACACGGCCAAGTTCAACACCTGCCTCGACTCCGGCGCGACGGCCGCGCAGGTGAAGGCGGACATGGCGGACGGCTCCAAGGTGGGCGTCAGCGGCACGCCGGCGTTCTTCATCAACGGCATCATGCTGTCGGGCGCGCAGCCCATCTCCGAGTTCAAGAGCGTCATCGACGATGAGCTGAAGGGCGCGAAGTAGTCCGGCAGCACCTGCAGGGAGGGATGCGGTGGCGTCCAAACCCAGGGCCACGCCCCGCGTGAGCGGTGAGGCGGCTTCGCTCGAACTGGAGCGGCCGCTCGCCGCTGTCGTCTCTCCCACCCGGCCCCTTTCGGCGCACTTCCTGGCGCCGGAGGGGCTGGTGCTCCTCCCGGAGTCCCACGGCGCGGCCGGCTTCTTCGCCGGCAGCCTGGGGACGCTCTCGGTCGAGGAGGTGTTCGCCCAGATTCTCTCGGGCATCCGCACCGGACAGCTCGTCGTGCAGCACGGCAGCGTGCGCCGCACGGTGGCCTTCCGCGACGGGCAGGTCGTGTTCGCCACCTCCAGCGAGCGCTGGGAGCGCCTGGGCGCGGTGATGGTGCGGCTGGGGCTTCTGACGGAAGCGCGGCTCACCCAGGCGCTGGCGCAGGTGACGCCCGCGCGCCGCATCGGCCAGGTGCTCACGTCCCAGGGGCTGGTCTCCGAGGCCAGCCTCTACAGCGCCATGACGTTCGTGGTGCGCGAGGTGGTGCTCAACCTCTTCGAGATGGTGGAGGGCAGCTTCCTCTTCCTGGAGGCGAAGTCCCCCGCCGTGGACGCGGTGAAGCTGCCGGAGCGCACGCGCGACCTGGTGCTCACCGGCATCAAGCGCGCGGAGGAGACGGGCCGCCTGGGCCGCCGCTTCCCGGACGACATGCGCGTGACGCCCGGCCCCCAGGGCGCGCTGCCCGGCGAGGAGGCCCTGTTCGCGAAGCTGGGCGAGGGCACGACGCTGGGCGCGCTCCGGGCCGCCTACGCGGGCAGCCAGTACGCCTTCTTCAGCGGTGTGGAGGAGGCGGTGCGGGGCGGCCACCTGTCCGTCCAGGCCGCGGAGCCGGCTCCTGCCCCGGGCCCTGCGGTGGAGGGCATGGCCTGGGAGCTGTTGTCCGCGGAGGAGCGCTACAACCTCCTCCTGTCGCTGGTGCACCGCGCGCTGCGCGAGGCGGGCCGCGACGTGGACCTGCTGCGCGGCTTCGTGGAGTCGCCTCCGCCGGGCCTGGAGGAGGCCTACCACGGCGTCACGCTGGGGCCGGACGGCCGGGTGGACGTGGCCCGGCTGCGCGCCAACGTGTCCACCAGCGGCGGTGAGGCGGTGGGCCGGGCCATGGCGCTGGAGGCGCTGGACGCGTTCGTGTCCTACGCGCTGTTCTCCGCGCGCAACGTGCTGCCCGCGGACGTGGCCGAGCGGCTGGCCAACACCTACCGCACCCTCCAGGGCGGCCTGTCGTAGGGCCGGGCCCGGGCGCGAAGTTTCCTCCGTCTGACAGCACACACCGCCCCCGTGTGCCCCTGGCGGGCCCGGAGGTGGGTGTCCACGTTCCTCCCCACGGCTGGCGGCTGGCGGGGGACGAGCGACATGGGCGCGATGCGGATGTTGGGTTGGGGAGTGCTTCTGCTGAGCACGGCGTGTGGCGCGTCCCGGACGGCGGTGACGAAGGCGGAGCCCGGCACGGGCGGTTCCGGAGCGGCGTCGGACGAGTCCGCGGTCGCGTCCACCACGCGGCGCTACGTGGACGAGGACCTGGGCTTCGAAATCATCCGGCCCACGGCGGAGTGGCAGCTGGATGAGACGAACGAGCGCACCCCGGAGGGGCTGGCGATTCCCGTCATCCTGCGCCACCGCGTGACGGGCGCGCAGGTGGTGCTGCAGGTGGCGCCCGGCGTGGCCACGCCCGTGCAGTTCGCGGAGCGGCTGACGCAGGGGCTGCGCCAGCAGCCGGGCTTCACCACCACGGATCCGCAGCCCATCGCGCTGTCGGACAATGCGGTGGGGTTCGACTTCCAGGTGGGGGAGGGCGTGCGCGGCAAGGTGGCCGTGCGCGAGGGCAACTCCGGCCGCGTGTTGATGATGCTGGCCACCTGGCCCACGGATGCCACCGCTGGCATCACGGAGAGCGTGGACGCCCTGATGGCGGGCGTCCGTCCACTCCCGGAGCCGAGCGTGGCGGTGCGGGGACCCCGCGCGCCTGAGAAGGAGCCCGGCGACCCGCGCTAGCCGGCGCGAGCAACCGGGCCCCGAGGCCCCACGCGGGGCCCGGAGGTTCCACGGGGACTACGCGCGGGCCGGCTTGCCCCTGGCGGCCTTCGAAGCCTTGGCGGCCTTCGGGGCCTTCGCGGGCGCCTCGGCCCTGGTGGGCTCCGGCTGCGAGGCGATGCGCGCGGCCTGCTGGCGCACCAGCTCCACCAGCGTGCGCGCGCCTACGCCCGTGCCGCCCTTGTTGAGGTAGCCGCGCTCCTTGGGGCTGTTGGACGGACCGGCGATATCCAGGTGCACCCAGGGCGTGTCGCCCACGAACTCCTTGAGGAAGAGGGCCGCGTTGATGGCGCCGCCCCAGCGCTCGCCGGAGTTCTTCATGTCCGCCACTTCCGAGCGCAGCGCGTCCTTCTGCAGGTCGCTGACGGGCAGGCGCCACATCTCCTCGCCCGCGGCGCGCGCGGCGGTGAGCACGCTGTTCACCGTGTCGTCGTCGTCGCCGAAGGCGCCCACGATGTAGCTGCCCAGCGCCACCATGCACGCGCCCGTGAGCGTCGCCAGGTCGATGATGGCGGACGGCTCGTGCTCGCCGGCCCAGGTGAGCATGTCACCCAGCACCAGGCGGCCTTCCGCGTCCGTGTTGGTGATCTCCACCGTCTTGCCGGAGCGCGCGGTGAGGATGTCACCCGGCTTGTACGCCGTGCCGGACGGCATGTTCTCGCACGCGCCGATGAAGGCGTGCACGGGGAAGGGCGGCTTCACCACGGAACCGATGACCTTCATCGCGGCCAGCACCGCGGCGGACCCGGCCATGTCCGTCTTCATCTCCACCATGCCCTCGGTGGGCTTGAGCGACAGGCCGCCCGAGTCGAACGTGATGGCCTTGCCCACCAGCGCCAGCGGGGCGCGCTTCGCGTCCTTCGTGTTCTTCGGCGTGTAGACCAGATGGATGAGCCGCGGCTCCTGCACGCTGCCGGCGGTGACGCCCAGGAACATGCCCATGTTCAGGCGTTCAATCTCCTTGCGCCCGCCAATCTCCGCCGTGAGCCCGCCCTCCTTGGCGGCCTGCTGCGCGGCCTGCGCCAGCTTCGTGGGCGTCACCACGTTGGGGGGCTCGTTGACCAGGTCGCGCGCCCAGTTGACGGCCTCCGCCAGCTTCAGGCCCAGGTGGAGCGCGTCGTCCAGCGCGCGCGACTTCTCCGTGCCCTCCGGCAGGGACAGCGTGGCGCGGTTCAGCTTGGGGCTGCCCTTGTCCTCGCGCGCGGAGGACTTGTACTTGTCGAAGCGGTAGACACCCAGCTCCAGGCCCTCCACCACCGCGCGCACGGCCAGCGCCGCGTCGTCCGTGGCGGGCACGCGGAAGCCGATGGCGGTGGACTTCAGCCGCTGCGCCGTCTTCGCCGCGCGGCCCGCGGCCAGCCGCAGCACCTCCGGCTGGAAGCGCGCGCGGTTGCCCAGGCCCAGCAAGAGGACGCGGTCCGCACCCAGCTTCCCCAGGGTGTGCACCAGGAAGGACTGGTCCACCTTGCCCTTGAAGCCCTCCTGGGTGGCGGCGGCGCGCAGCTTGCCGTCCAGCGCCGAATCCGCGGCCGTCAGCGGCGCGGGGGCGGAATCACCCAGCTCGCCCTCGAAGAGGGGGATGACGAGCAGCTCACCGCTCACCGGCGCGGCTTCACCGGAGACGAGACTGAATTGCATGGCGACTTGGACTCCTGGACAGAGGGAGGGGGTGATCCGAGGGGCGTGACTGTAGACGCGCCGCGTGTTGCTCGCAAAGCGCTGGTTGCCACTCGGGCATTGCAATGCCCCGGCGCGCTGGATAGCTGTGCACTCCCAATGCCCACCCTGTTGCTGCATCTGACGGCCATCGAACGGTTGGCGGCCCACCCGGACGGGCTCCCCTCCGACTGGGTGCGTGCGCTGTCCGAGGACCTGCCGTACGCGCGCTTTGGCGCGGCGCTGCCGGACCTGCCGCTGTGCGCCGGCGTGCGCGGGGGCCTGGGGGTGATGATGCAGCCGGAGGCCGGCTGGCCCCACTTCGCGCGGCTGTACCACGAGCGCGCCCCGGTGGGCCTGGGCCTGAAGATGGCGGAGCTCGTCGCCTCCGGCGCCCTCGTGGGCACGGAGGCGGGCCTGGCCATCCTCGCGGGGTATTTCATGCACCTGAGCCTGGACCGGCGCCTCCACCCGCTGGTGGACCAGCTGGTGCTGCGCCACCGCCGCAAGGGCGAGCGGGCCTGGGACGCACGGCGTCAGGTGGAGTGGGCCCAGACGCTCTTCTTCCTGCGCCAGCAGGACGGCACGGATGGCGTGGGCACCGCCCGCATCCGCGAGAAGTTCCAGGTGGTGAAGAGCTCCGGCATCCCGCTGCGAGGCATTGGCCGGGGCATCTACGAGCTGGTGCGCCTGGCGTCGCAGGACCGCGTGGGACAGGCCCCCACCAAGGCGGAGCTGGATGGCTGGGTGCGCGGGCTCTACGTCTCCGGGCTCTTCCTCTCCAGTCCGCTGGGCCGCATGCGGGCGCTCCCGGCGTACTCGCAGCTCTCCTTCCAGGAGCTGTACCGCAATGATCACTTCGACTTCGCGGTGGAACTGGACGCCGCGCTGGAAGTGACGCGCGGGCTGATTCGCAGACTGCACGGCTACATGGCGCGCGGCACCTACACGCCGCGCACACGCGCGCGCTTCCTGGAGGAGTTTCCAGAGGGCACGCTGGGCGCCACCGCCGCGTAGTGAACGGATGCTCACGGCCCGCGTCGCAGGGCCGTGTCCGCGTGCAGGGCATCCAACCGATCGAGCAGGTTGCCCTCCAGGGCGTGGCGCTATCCGAAGCGGGGAGTGCCTCCTATCCTCGATAGGGAATGACGGTCTTGCTCCTCATGGCGGCGGGTGTGTTGGCGGGTGGGCTGGGGGCGCTCCTGGGCATCGGGGGCGGCATCGTCCTGGTGCCGGTGCTGGTGTTGGGATTCGGAATCCCGCTGGAGCAGGCCGTCCCCGCGAGCCTGATGTGCGTGGTGGCCAACTCCTGCGCCGCCGCCGCCAGCTACGTGGAGAACAAACTGAGTGACCTGCGGCTGGGGCTCACCCTGGAGCTGGCCACGGTGATGGGCGCCATCGTCGGGGGGCTGGTGGCGGCCTTTGTCGCGGAGGCGATGGTGGCCGTGGTGTTCGGCCTCTTCACGCTCTTCGTCGCGCTGCAGATGCTGCTCATGCGCCGCCCCGTCCAGGAGCCGGCGACGGCGGCCAACTACGAGCCCGGCAACTACCCGCTGGGCATCTCCGGCTCCTTCGTGGCGGGTGGGCTGTCCGCGCTCTTGGGCGTGGGCGGCGGCCCGCTGAAGGTGCCGCTGATGACCTACGGCATGCGCGTGCCCTTCAAGGTGGCCAGCGCCACCAGCAACCTGATGGTGGGTGTCACCGGGGCCGCCAGCGTCGCGGCCTACGCGTGGCGCGGCCAATTGAATCTCGGGCTCGTGGCGCCGTTGGTCGTAGGGGTGCTGGGCGGCGCGTCCGTGGGCAGCAAGCTGATGCTGAGGACCCCGACCGCGGTGCTCAAGAAGCTCTTCGCGGCGGTCCTGTTGATTGTGGCCGGACAGATGTTGTGGAAGGGAGGGGAGGGGCTGTGGCCGAGCGTATGGAAATGAGTGAAGCGGAGCCTGAACCACCCGGTGTCCATCCGTCGATGATGGTGCCGGAGGCAGGACCCCCACGTCGCAACGTGCAGGCGACGTCGGTGGCGTTGGACGCGGAGTTCCACGAGGAGCTCCCGCGGGAACCCATCACCCAACCGGAGGTGCTCCCACGTGAGCGCCGGGGGGCCAGGAGGCTCGCCGCCGGAGAGCGATGGATTGCCCGCATGCTGCGCACCGGGGCCATCACCAGTGGCTGCATGTTCGTCACGTCGCTCGTGCTGGAGTTGCTGCCGCGCGACGAGTCCGTGCACGTGGCCATCGACCTGTTGCGCAAGGGCGCGGCGTCCATGCTGCTGGTGACGCCGGTGGCGCGGCTGGCGATGGCGGGAACGCTGCTGGGCCTGCGCGGCGAGTGGCGTTACGCCGCCATCGCCGCGGGTGTCATCGGGTTGCTCGCGCTGGCGGTGGGCGCGGGCTTCCAGGCCTGAAGAGGCGTCAGACGCGAGTAAGACCGCGCGCGGGGCTACACGCCGCGCGCGGCGAAGTGCGCGAGGACGTTCTTCACCTTCGCCACTTCATCGTGCTGCTTCAGGTCCTCGTACATGGGCAGCACTGACTCGAACTGCTCGCGGGCCGCGGCGTAGTCCTGGAGGTAGTAGCAGGACAGCCCCAGGTCCCAGCGCGCGCGGGCTTCGTAGACGTGGTCGTGCAGCTCGCCGTACACGTCCACCGCGCGCAACAGGTGCGGCCGCGCGTTGTCGTGGTGGCCCAGCAGACCCTCGGACTCGCCCAGCAGCAGGTGCCCCAGCGCGAGCGCCTCCGCGTCCTCACCCTGCTCCAGCAGCGGCACGGCCTCCAGGAAGCGCTTGCGGGCGGGCTCGTACTCGCCCTTGGCCATGCGCAAATCGCCAATGTCCAGCAGCAGCCGCGCGATGCGCTCGGTGTTGCGCGTCTGGCGGTAGAGGATGAGCGCCTCCTGGTACTTCTCCTCGGCGCCGTCGGCCTCGCCCATGGCGCGCAGGGACTCGCCGATGCAGGCGCGGGTGAGCGCCTCGCCCTCGCGGTCGCGCGCCTCGTTGAAGAGCAGGGCGGCGGTGGCCATGTGCTCGATGGCGCCCTTGTGATCCTCGAAGTAGGCCTTCACCACGCCCAGGCCGAAGAGCGCCTGCGCCTGGCCGGGCTTGTTGCCCGCGGTCTTGAAGAAGCCGAAGGCCTCCTCGTAGTGCTCGCGGCTCGCCGCGTGGTCCTCCAGCATCCCGTACAGCTCCGCCAGCGCCACCAGCCCCTGGCCCACCTCGGAGGGCGAGCCGGTGATGCGCAGCGGGGCGAGCGCGTTCTTCTGCTTCTGGATGGCGTCTGTGATGTGGGCGCGTTCGTTGTCGGACGGGTGCATGTCAGTTCTCGTGAACCTTGCGGCGCCGGGCGCCCCTGTCCAGCGAATCGTGCTTCTCGCCCCCTTCAGCGCCGTTGCCATCGGGCTCGGCGTTTCCGTTGCGCTCGGCCTTCTCCTTCTCGTGGACCAGCAGCGGGGAGAAGAAGCAGTCCTTCTTTGTGTACTCGTCGAAGGCGAACGCGAAGCGGTAGCTGGCCGCCGCGCGCTGGTTGCAGTCCGTGCGCTCGCAGAAGCGGCAGGAGATGCCGCTGGGGATGGCGTCCTTGCGCAGGTCGTTGGTGGGCAGGCCGTACGCCAGGTACTTCGCGTTCTCCGCGTGCGTGCCCAGGCCGATGGAGTACGCCGTGCCCTTCACGATGGAGCCTTCAATGGGCTGCAGCTGCACCTTCGCGAAGCAGAAGTACGTCGTGCCGTCCGGCATGATGGAGTACTGCCGCGTAATCTGGGACGGGTTGAGGAACGCCAGGTGCACCGCCCACTTCGCGCAGGAGCCGCCGCCGGACGCGAAGCGGATGCCGGTGCCGCTGTAGCGCTTGGAGATGTTCCCCGCGATGTCCGCGCGCAGGAAGTGGAAGGGCAGTCCCTGGCGCTTGGGGTCGGACAGGTTGCAGATGCGGTGGGCCACCGTCTCGTAGGTGGTGCCGAAGATGTTGGAGAGCAGCTCCACGTCGTAGCGCGTGCGCTGCACCTCCTTGAAGAACTCGCCGTAGGGCAGCATCAGCGCACCGGCGAAGTAGTTCGCCAGGTTGACCTTGATGAGGCGCTCCGTCTCGCCGTGGCGCATGCGCCCGGCTCCCAGGATGCGCTCCACCAGCTTCTCGCGGTCCATCACCATCAGGCCAATGGACGCGGCCACCTGGAACTTCAGCGGCTGCTCCGTGAGGTCCGGCGACAGCGTGAGCGTGCGCGTGTCCAGATCCAACCGGCGCACCACGGACGAACCGCTGGCCGCGCGTTCAATCTGCACCTTGAAGTCGAATCGCTCCTCCAGCATGCGGATGATGTTGCTGCTGGTGAGCTGCTGCTCCAGGCGGAAGTCGCGGCGCAGCCCTTCCGCCTGCTCCTCCAGCTCCGGGAAGTAGTTGCGGTGCTTCTCCAGGAAGTCGCTGACCTCGTCGAAGGGCGAGTAGTCGAAGCGCACGCCCGGCGTGCTGCCCAGCCCGGAGGTGGAGCCCTGCGTGCGCGTGCGCTCCTCCACGTTGAGCTGCGCGAGCACGTTCTCCA
This sequence comes from Corallococcus sp. AB045, assembly GCF_003668895.1. NCBI lineage: Bacteria > Pseudomonadati > Myxococcota > Myxococcia > Myxococcales > Myxococcaceae > Corallococcus > Corallococcus sp. AB045. Next base: position 8,447 of record NZ_RAWN01000004.1, on the reverse strand, counting down.
GCTGCGTGCGCGTGTTCTTGTAGAGGTTGAACAGCGCGGCGACGGTGCCGGCCAGCTTCGGCTCCGCGGACAGCGACTGGAGCGACTCCGAGTCGATGTCCAGGCTCTTGAGCAGCGGTTCATCCAAGAGCTTCGCCAGGGCCTCGTCCACGCGGCCTTCGCCCAGCGTGGACATGAACTGCTCGGGGTCCTGTTCGAAGTAGCGCAGCGCCTTCCACAGCAGCGGGAAGGGCATCACGCGCTTGCCCTTCTCGATGAGGTTCAGGTACGCGGGCGAGACACCCAGGTCCTTCGCGGCGTCCGCCTGCTTGATGTTGCGTTGCAAGCGCAGGCCTCGAAGCTTCAGCCCCACGTTCGCGTTCAGCGCGTTGTCGTTGTTCATGGCTCCAACCCCCGGTGGGCCGCGTCAGGAGCCGCGCTCCGACACCGGGTCTCTGGATCCACTCTGCAAACCGATTTACCGATTTGCAATCAACGTTTTCGGATCGCCGCAGCGCTGTCCCGCAGGCGACGCGCGAAGGGTTGACTGCCCCCACCCTGGCCTTGCAGGGACGTAATCCCATGTAATCACAGGGCTTTCAGGCAGTCCCCGTGTGCGGCGGTGGCGCTCGCGCACCGCGTTGTCAAGCCTTGACTGACGCGGCGCGGCGTGGCTGGGGAAAAGTCAGTAAACGGGCGCCAGATTTTTTACAGAGAATTAACGCGTTTCCGGGAGTCGCTGGAAGACGAGCGCGACGTTGGTGCCGCCGAAGCCGAAGGAGTTGCTCATGACGGCGTTCACGCGCGCCTCGCGGGCGGTGTTGGGCACGCAGTCCAGCGGGATGCGCGGATCCTGATTCTCCAGGTTGATGGTGGGGGGCAGCACGCCGCGGGTGAGGGCGAGGATGCTGATGACGGCCTCGGCGGCGCCGGCCGCGCCGTTCATGTGGCCCGTCATGGACTTGGTGGAGGATATGGCGAGCGACTTCGCCGCGTCGCCGAACACCTTCGCGATGCCCTCCATCTCCAGGAGGTCGCCGATGTCCGTCGAGGTGCCGTGGGCGTTGAGGTAGCCGATGTCCGCGGGATTGAGGCGCGCATCCTTGAGGGAGGCCTTCATCGCGCGCTGGGCGCCCTCGTGGCCGGGCGCGGGCGAGGTGACGTGGTAGGCGTCGGAGCTGGCGCCATAACCCGTGAGCTCCGCGAGGATGCGGGCGCCCCGGGCGCGGGCGTGCTCGTACTCCTCCAGGATGAGGATGGCCGCGCCTTCCGCGAGCACGAAGCCGTCGCGGTCCTTGTCGAACGGGCGGCTTGCCGCCTGGGGCGCGTCGTTGCGGTTGGACAGGGCCTTCATCGCGGCGAAGCCGCCCACGCCCAGCATGGAGATGGGGGCCTCCGCGCCGCCGGCCAGCGCCACGTCGAACTCGCCGCGCTGGATGCCGCGCATCGCTTCTCCGATGGCGTGCGCGCTGGTGGAGCACGCGGAGTTGGTGGACCAGGACGGGCCCTTGATGCCGTGGCGCATGGAGATGTAGCCGGGCGCCATGTTGATGATCATCTGGAGGATGAAGAAGGAGCTGATGCGGTCCGGCCCCTTCTCCAGCGCCTTGCGGTGGGTCTCCTCCAGGCTGCTGAGTCCGCCGATGCCGGAGCCGATGATGGCCGCCACGCGCTCCGCGTTCTGCTCGGTGATGACCAGCCCGGAGTCCTCGAGGGCCATGTCCGACGCGGCCACCGCGAACTGCGCGAAGCGGTCCATGCGGCGCACCTCGCGCCGTTCGATGTAGTCCTCCGGGTTGAAGCCCTTCACCTCGCCGGCGAAGCGGCAGTCCAGCGCGCTCGCGTCGAACAGGGTGATGGGCCCCACGCCGCTCTTGCCATTCACCAGCGCGTCCCAGCTCTTCTCCACGCCGATGCCACAAGGGCTGATGAGCCCCGTTCCCGTCACGACGACGCGCCGCTGTTCCATCGCGCACTCCTTGACCCTGTTCGTTGAACGGGATGGTATTATGACCATCCTTCCATGAGTTCAAGCGATAGGGAGCCCCGATGAGCGAGCAGGCAGACAATCCGCGCACGCGGACGGTGACGTGGGGGGACCCGAGGGAGGGGGCCTCCGCGGCGAAGAAGCTGTCGGGGCTGGAGTACCTGCGCGCCATCCAGCGTGGTGAGCTGCCGGCGCCGCCCATCGCGGAGCTGATGGGCTTCACGCCGGTGGAAGTGGAGGAGGGCCGGGTGGTGTTCGCGGTGAAGCCGGGCGAGCACCACTACAACCCCATTGGCATGGTGCACGGCGGGCTGGCCGCGACGCTGATGGACTCCGCCATGGGGTGCGCCATCCACACGATGCTGCCGGTGGGCGCGGGCTACACGACGCTGGAGCTTCACGTGAACTACGTGAAGGGCATCGCGCACGACACGGGACAGCTCTTGTGCAAGGGCGAGGTCATCCACCTGGGTGGCCGCGTAGCGACGGCGCAGGGGCGGCTGGTGGACGAGAAGGGCACGCTCTACGCGCACGGCACCACGACGTGCATGGTGTTCCGGCCGCCGGGCGCGGGCGGCAAGGAGTAGGGGCGATGCGCTACACCGCTGAACACAAGCAGGCCACGCACGCGCGCATCCTCGCGGCGGCGGAGAAGCTGTTCCGCGCGGAGGGCTTCAGCGGTGCGAGCGTGGAGCGGGTGATGCGGGCCGCGGGCCTGACGGTGGGCGGCTTCTACGCCCACTTCACCTCCAAGGAGTCGCTGCTCGCGGAGTCGCTGCGCGCCTTCATGACGGCGCGCAGGACGCCCTGGCTCGCGGGGCTGGAGGCGGCGCGGGGCACGGAGTTCCTGGGGCGCTTCGCGCGGCGCTACCTGGACCAGTTCGACCGGGACACGGGCGATACGACCTGCATGATGCCGTCGCTCCTGTCGGACCTGACGCGCGCGGCGCCGGAGGTGCAGGCCGCGTTCGGACAGGGGTTGGAGGACCTGGTGGGCCAGGCGCAGACGCACCTCCCTGCGCGCGAAGGCGCCACGCCCCGGCAGCAGATGCTGGCCACGGTGGCGCTGTGCTTCGGAGCGATGACGCTCGCGCGCGCCACCGCGTCCCAGTCGCTGGCGGGGGAGATATTGGACGCGGCGCGCGCGCTGCTCGTCGCGGGGGCTCCGGTGGAAGGGGAGGTGAAGAAGGCCCCACCCCGGAAGCGCCGTGCGCTCGCATCGCGGAAGAAGCCCCACTGATCACTGGACGGCGGGGGAGCCGCCGTGGAGTCTTTGCGCGCCGACAACGGACCGTGGGGACGAAGTGGACGCAATGAAGATGTGGGTGGCTCGCGCGTGGCTCCTGGGGCTCGCGTTCACGCTGGGCGCGTGTGCGTCCTTGCCAGCCCCGGCTCCCTGGGAGGACGAACCGCCCCTCTCCTACCGCATCACGTACACGCGCAGCCCCACGCCGGGCCTGAACGTGGAGGTCTTCCCCTCGCGGTCGTTTCCGCCACAGTTCCTCTTTCGTCAGCCGGGACGGGTGACGTCCGTGATCGCCACGGACATCAACGGCAACCAGTTCGACATCACCCCCAGGGATGGCGCGCTGAACCTGCCCAGTCGAACGACCGTCCTCCGCTACCGCTATCCACTGGTCTCCTCTCCGGGAGAGCGCGGCCGGCACATGTTTGGAGGCATGGGGGAGGGGGACGCGTGGCACGTGGCCGGCAAGGCCTATCTGCTGACCCCTCGCCATGTGACGCCCGGCATGCGCGCGGAAATCAAGGTGTTCGGCGCGAAGGCGCTCCTGCCCTGGCAGCCCGACGACAACGGCGTCTACCACCTGCGTGGCGCGGACCTCATCGACGCGGGCTTCCATGCCTTTGGCGGCAATCGGTGCACGGCGCACGTCGGTGAGTCCGTGCTGGAGGTCGCGCTGCTGGGCCGCTTCACGCACCTGTCCGCAGGGAATCTCTGCACGTGGATCATGGAGGCCGCTCGTGAAGTGCGCACGGTGCGCAAGACCTTCCCGTATCCGCGCGTCACCGTGCGCCTCGTGCCCGTGCCTGGCAAGAGCACGCCCGGCGAATTCGGCATGACCCTGTGGAGCTCTCCGCCCAGCATCTCCATCCTCGTGGGCCAGGACGCCACCGTGGAGTCCTTCGCGAAGGACTGGGTCGCCGTCCACGAGATGCTCCACCTCACGCATCCGGCCTTCGTGCCCCGGGAGGCCTGGCTCTCCGAGGGGCTGGCCACCTATTACACGGAGATCGTACGTGCGCGTTCCAAACGTCAGACGTCCGAGCAGACCTGGCGGGAACTGACGAACGGCTTCGCGCGAGGCCAGGCCGCCGCGGGCTCACGCCCCATGAAGGAGGTCGTCGCCGAGGAGGGGAACTACATGGGCATCTACTGGACCGGCGCGCTCTTCGCGCTGCACCTGGACGTGGAGCTGCGCCGCGTGACGGAAGGCCGCGCACGGCTTGAGGACGTGCTGGAGCTGCTCGCCACGCGCGGCCCCACCGCGACGCTCGCCAGCTTCGGCAACGCCGTGGACACGGTCGCGGGCCAGCCGCTGTTCGGTGCGCTGCTCGCCCGCCATCTGCCGAAGCCCGCCTTCTCCGAACTGGCCCCCTTGCTGGAGAGCCTGGGCGTCCGAATTGACCCAGGCGGCGTCACGCTCCATGCTGCGCCGGGCAGTGTGTTGCGAGAGGACCTGGACGTCGCACGGAGCCCGAATGCCGCGAGGTAAGCACCTGGAAAAGGAAGCGTGGCGTAACCGATTCCCGGTTGTCGCGTATCGCATGCACCCGCGAGGTTCGCGGCTCCCGTAGATGAGGTCCGCCATGTTCCGCAGCGTCCTGATGCTCGCCGCCGCCCTGTCGCTGTCCGCGTCCGCCGCCGAGCCCACCGCCACCGCAGACAAGCACTTCGTCTTCCGTGATCCGAACAGCCGCGACACGGTGATGTTCGTGCTGGACGCGCCGCTGGAGGTCATCAACGGCCTGTCCAACCAGGTCACTGGCCGCGTGGACGTGAAGGGCCAGAAGGCCAGCGGCCGCTTCCAGGTGCCGGTGAAGTCCATCAAGACGGGCAACGAGACGCGCGACGGCCACCTGCAGAACGACCGCTGGCTGGACGCGGCGAAGCACCCGGACATCGTCTTCGAGTTCAAGGACGTGGCCCTGCCAGCGCCGCTCGCCAACGCGAAGCCGGTGGTGCTGAAGACGAAGGGCACCTTCACCATTCACGGCGTCACGCGCGAGGAGCCCGTGGAGGTGACGGCCACGTACCTCCAGGAGACGGCCGAGACGAAGAACCGCGCCGCGGGCGAGCTCTTGCGCGTGCGCGCGAAGTTCCAGATTCCCCTGGAGGCCTACGGCATCCAGCGCACCGAAGCGCTGCTGCTGAAGGTGGGCGAGCGGGCCGAAGTCACGGTCGACGCCTGGGGCTCCACGCAGTTCAAGCCGTAGCGATTGTTGTCAGTCCCCCGTAGTCACACCCCCAAGCGGTACGAAAGGAAGCAACACATGAACGTCAAGGCTCTTGCGGCGGTTGTCGGCACCCTGTCCCTCGGCGCGCTGGCCACCGGCTGCGCGTCCAACAAGGCGGCGGAGGGCAGCAAGGTGCACGCCGCGTCGCCGGGCGCCCCCGAGGCCTCCGAGGCCAGCACGGCCCCTGCCGCCGAGGGTGCTGCTCCCGCCGCCGCCCCGGAGAAGGGCGCCGAGGGCTCCTGTGGCGCCGGCTCCTGCGGCGCTGGCTCCTGCAGCGGCAAGAAGTAGTCATCCCCCGGGAGGGCCTGCGTGACAGGTCTCCTCCCAGGCTCGCGGGCGGCGGGAAGAGTCCTTCCTGCCGCCCGTGTTGTTTCCACCCCCAGGAGGAGCGCCGCATGCCGTCCCCCCGCTACACAGACCGCCATGGATTGAAGCCGCTGGGGGCGGGCATCGGGTTGCGCCGCGACTTCTACGAAGCGCTGCCGCGCACGCCGCGCGAACTGGATTGGGTGGAGATCATCCCGGAGAACTTCCTCACGCTGGGCGGCCGCTCCCAGCGCGCCCTGGACGCGTGCCGCGAGCGCTGGACGCTGCTGCCGCACGGCGTGGGCCTCAACATCGGTGGACCGGACGCGCTGGATGACGACTACGTCACCCGCCTGGCCGCGCTGGTGAAGCGCCTGGACGCGCCGTTCTTCTCGGACCACCTGTGCTACTCGCGCCTGGGCGGCGTGCACCTGCATGACCTGCTGCCGCTGCCCTTCACGGAGGCCGCGGTGGAGCACGTGGTGCCGCGCGTGCGCGAAGTCATGGCGCGCGTGGAGCGTCCCTTCCTGCTGGAGAACCCCAGCTACTACGCGGCCATGCCGGGCGGCACGCTGAAGGAGGCGGACTTCCTGCGCCAGGTGGTGGAGGCCTCGGACTGCGGGCTGCTGCTGGACGTGAACAACGTCTGGGTCAACGCGAGGAACCACGGCTACGACCCGCGCGCCTTCGTGGACGCGCTGCCCCTGGAGCGCGTGGTGCAGGTGCACCTGGCTGGCCACGACGTGCGCGAGACGGTCCTCATCGACACGCACGGAGACCGCGTCTGCGACGACGTGTGGTCGCTGTACCGCTACACGCTGGAGCGCACCGGACCGGTGTCCACGTTGATTGAGTGGGACCAGGCCATTCCGTCCCTGGACGCCGTGCTGGACGAGGCGGATCAGGCGCGCGCAGTGCTCGCGGAGGGTGCGCGATGAAGTCGTCGCTGAAGCACTTCTTCGACAGCATGGACGCGTACCTCGCCGGGCCGCCCGGTGCGGAGGGGCTGTTGAAGCTGTCCGCATCGCACCCCGGCTGGGACGTGGATCCGGAGCGCATGGCGCTCTACGGCCAGTTCGTGCGCGGCCACGTGCGCTCCACGCTGGAGAAGCTCTTCCCGCTGACGCGTAAGGCGGTGACGCCGGAAGCGTGGGACGCGCTGGTGGAGGGCTACACCCGCACGCGGCCCGCGCGGCACTACGAGCTCAACCGCCTGGGCGAGGGCTTCGCGCCCTTCGTCTCGGATGCCGCCGCCGAGAAGGGACTGCCGCCATTCCTGCCCGCGCTCGCGCGCTTCGAGTGGACGGACTTCGCGGTGTTCGCCTCCGAGGAGGACCTCCCGGACGCCGTGGATCGCCTGACGCCCAACCCCACGCTCACGGTGCTGGAGAATCCCTACCAGCTCTGCGCGTTCGTGCGGGCCCGGGGCGCGGAGAGCGTGCCGGCGGAAGGCGAGGAGCTGGCGCTGCTCTGGCGCCACCCGGAGCGCCTGGTGACCTTCTTCATGGCGGCCACTCCGCCCGCGTTGCTGGTGCTGAAGATGGCCGTGGAGGGCCTGTCCGAAGAGGCCGTCGTCCAGGCCACCGGCATGTCCGCCGCGGACCTCCACGCGGAGGTCGTGCGCTTCACGAAGGACGGCCTGGTGCTGGCTCCGGCATCCCGCCTTCACTGAAGAACCTGTTGTCTTTCGGGCGGTTTCGCCGCAGCACGTCAAGACCCGGATGTCCTTCATGGATCCTTTCGTGAAGACGCATGGCTAGGTTTGCGTCCAACATCGCGCAGAAACCGACCCGGAGGTTTTCCCCATGAAGAAGACGCTGACTGCCGTGCTGCTGTCGCTGACCCTCGCCGCGCCCGTCATGGCCAAGGACATCGCGGGTGTGAAGTACCCGGACACCGCCACCGTGGCCGGCAAGGAGCTGAAGCTCAACGGCGTGGGCCTGCGCAAGAAGGCCATCTTCAAGGTCTACACGCTGGGACTCTACGTGGAGAACCCCACGCAGGACGCCACCGCGCTGCTCAACGCGGACGAAGTGAAGCGCGTGCGCATGTTCATGAAGCGCGACCTCAAGAAGGATCAGATCACCGAGGCCATCGAGAACGGCTTCAAGAAGAGCGCGGGCGCGAACATGCCCAAGCTCCAGGCGCGCCTGGACGCCTTCAAGGCCGCCATCCCCGCGGAGGTGAAGGAGGGCCAGGAACTCAACCTCACCTACGTGCCGGGCAAGGGCACCACCGTGCAGGTGACGGGCGGCCAGTCCATCGACGTGGAGGGCAAGGACTTCGCGGACGCGCTCTTCTCCGTGTGGCTGGGCAAGGACCCCGTGGACAGCGGCCTGAAGGACGGCATCCTCGGCAAGGAGGACTGACGCTCCTCTCGCTTCACCTGGAGTCCTGCGCGCGCCCCCGGAGCGTCCCTTCTTCACGGAAGGGGCGTTTCGTGGGGCGTCGTCGTTTCTGGCGGCCACGCCATTGCTTCAATGGTGGACAGCGGACGGCGCCCCTGTCACACGCGCATGAGTTGACGCTGGAATGCCCCCGCGCATCAGGGGTTGATGCGCGCCGGATTCTCACCCCTTGTCCGTGCTGGAGAACGCTTTGAAGCGACTGGCCCTCTTCGCCGCCTCCTGTGTCCTTGGCGCCGCCTGCAAGACGGCGGAGCCCACCCCCGAGCCGCCACACGCGTACTGGTAGAAGT
>NZ_RAWN01000077.1:0-39338 GCF_003668895.1 Corallococcus sp. AB045 | reverse complement strand
GTGCCCCCGGCGGAGCCCGCCCGCACGCCGGCCGCGGAGACCGTCGACGCGGAGCTGGAAGGGCAGCGGCGCGAAGAAGCCGCCCTGACTCCGCCTCCGTCCACCGAACCGGCCGCCCCCGCAACGACGCCCACGGCGGACCCCGCCACGGCGCCGCCCGCCGCGGACTCGGCGAAGGCCATGGGCACGCTCCAGGTGAAGGCCACCCCCTACGCCACCGTCTACCTGGGCGCGAAGCGGCTCGGGGACGTGCAGGGCCGCGCGACCTACAAGGTGCCGGCCGGCACGTACACCGTGACCTTCCAGCACCCGACCAGCAAGAAGACGTTCACCGTCGTCGTCCCCGCTGACGGCACCGTGATTCAGGAGTTCCGCGCGCCCCGCGGTCGCTGAGCTGAAGCAGCCCCCTTTCCGTTCCCTCGATCCCCTGAAGCCCCCGGCAGCCGGCGCGGAGCGTCGGCCGGACGACGTCCGTCCGCCCGCCTGCTCGTCTTCCTTGACGAATGACGCGCGAATCTGGCACCTATGGCATCCATTCAGTAGCCTCTATTCAATGGAATCGATGGACCTGCTCGCGCCCGAGGAACTCGAGCGCATCGAGCGCGAAAACGCGGGCGGGCTTCCCGCGAACGCGATCCTGGAAATCTTCCGGCCCCGGGGCGTGAGGCTCTCGGAGGCGACGTTCCGGAAGTACGTCCAGGCCGGTCTGCTCCCCCGCAGCCGCCGTGTGGGCCGCAAGGGGAAGCACCAGGGCAGCCTGGGCCTCTACCCGGTGGAAGCGGTGCGGCGCATCAACGTCATCAAGAAGATGATGGCCGAAGGACACACCCTGGAGGACATCCGCCGCTCCTTCGTGTTCCACCGCAACCACATCGACCAGCTCCAGAGGGACCTGTCGGAAGTACTGGACGGGTTCCAGGAGGAGCTGGGAGGACGGCCCCTGGGAGGAGAACGCAGGAGGTCACTTGAAGCCCAGTTGGCAACGCTCAGGCAACGGGCGCAGGATCTGGTCCGCGATGTCGCCCGGTTGGGCAGCGCCGTCACGGCGCGTGAAGACGAAACGCTCCGGCCACAATAGGATGCCCCCCAGGGTCCTGTTGAACCGGCTAGACTCCGCGCATCTGGAGGACGAAACATGTCGGAAGTGAAGCAGCTGCAGGAGGGCGAGGGGGGGAATGAGGAGGAGCAGCCCGCGGAACGCCGGCGCTCCAAGACGATGTCGCGCAAGGAGATGGCGCGCGACCTGCGCCGGCGCAGGCTCGCCGGTCAGCTGGACCCGGAAGAGGCGGAGACCCTCAAGCTCGTGGACGAGCAGCGGCCGCGCACCCGCGCGGACTGCATCAACGGCCCGCGCCCGTGCCTCTTCGTGTCCTGCAAGCACAACCTCTACCTGGACGTGAACCCGGAGACGGGCTCCATCAAGCTCAACTTCCCGGACAAGGAAATCACGGAGTTGGAGCACACCTGCGCCCTGGACGTGGCGGAGAAGGGCGGCATCACCCTGGAAGAGGTGGGGGAAATCATGAACCTCACCCGCGAGCGCATCCGCCAGGTGGAGACGCGCGGCCTGATGAAGCTGCGCGAGGCCACGGAGGCCGAGCCTCCCGTGTCTGCCCGCAAGCCCTGAGGGCAGGGCACTGTTTCGCGCCGGGCCTGGGGTGACGTGTTGCGTTGACACCCCAGGGGGTGGTTGCTAGGACCCGCGCCACCCCCACCCATTGCGAGGCGCACACGTGCTGGCTCTCCTGAGCGTTTCCGACAAGCGCGGTCTGGTCCCCTTTGCCCAGGGCCTGGTGCGGCTGGGTTACCGGCTGCTCTCCACGGGCGGCACCCTGGAGGCCCTGAAGGCCGCCAGCATCCCCGCCACCCAGGTGTCCGAGCACACGCAGAGCCCCGAAATCCTCGGCGGCCGCGTGAAGACGCTCCACCCCCGCATCCACGGCGGCATCCTCGGCCGTCCCGACCTGGACAGCGACAAGGCGGAGATGGCGGCGAACCACATCGAGCCCATCTCGCTGGTGGTGGTGAACCTCTACCCGTTCCGCCAGACGGTGGCGTCCGGCGCGGGCGAGGACGACGTCATCGAGAACATCGACATCGGCGGGCCGGCGATGGTCCGCGCGTCCGCGAAGAACTTCAAGCACGTGGCCATCGTGGTGGACCCGGACGACTACGCGCCGGTGCTCGCGGAGATTGAGGGCCAGAAGTCGGTGGGCCTGGAGACGCGGCGCCGGCTGATGCGCAAGGCGTTCGCGCACACGGCGGCCTACGACGCGTCCATCTCCGGGTGGCTGTCCGGCGAGGCCCAGGAGCCCTTCCCCGAGGAGCTGTCGCTCGCGTTCCGCAAGGTGCAGGGCCTGCGCTACGGGGAGAACCCGCACCAGCGCGGCGCCTTCTACAAGGAATACGCCGCGCCCAAGGAGCCGTCCGTCGCCTTCGCGAAGGTGCTCCAGGGCAAGGAGCTCTCGTACAACAACATCCTGGACCTGGACGCGGCCCTGGGGCTCGTCCTGGAGTTTCCGGAGAAGCCCTGCGCGGTGGTCATCAAGCACAACACCCCGTGCGGCGTGGCGGTGGACGACGCGCTGGAGAAGGCCTACCGCACCGCCCGCGCGGTGGACGAGGTGAGCGCCTTCGGCGGCATCGTGGCCTTCAACCGGGAAGTCGACGAGGCCACGGCGAAGGCCATGGCGGAGACGTTCCTGGAGGCGGTCATCGCGCCGTCGTACTCGGCGGTGGCGCTCCAGGTGCTGGCCGGGAAGAAGAACCTGCGCCTCTTGGAGGCGGGCCCCGCGCTGGCGTCCGCCACGGCGGCGCCCCGGCCGCAGGTGGACGCGCGCAGCGTGTCCGGGGGAATGCTGCTCATGGACCGGGACGCGGTGGAGCCGCCCCTGGAGTGGAAGGTGGTGTCCAAGCGCGCCCCCACGCCGGAGGAGGAGCGGGCCCTTCGCTTCGCCTGGAAGGTGTGCAAGCACGTGAAGAGCAACGCCATCGTCTTCGCGGCGCCGGCGCAGCTTCTGGCCCAGGGCGGCGGGCAGACGAACCGGGTGGACTCCGTGCGCATCGCCATGACGCGGGGTGGCGAGGCCCTCAAGGGTAGCGCCGTGGCCTCGGACGCCTTCTTCCCCTTCCGGGACGGGCTGGACGAGGCGGCCCGGGCGGGGGCGACGGCGGTCATCCAACCGGGCGGGTCTGTCCGGGATGCGGAGGTGATTGCCGCCGCGGATGAACATGGGATGGCCATGGTGGTGACGGGAGTGCGACACTTCCGCCACTAACTTCATGCGCATCGTCTGCCAGAAATGCGCGGCGGCCTACGCGATCGACGATCGGTTGATCACGACCAAGGGCGTCCGCGCGCAGTGTCCCCGCTGCCGTCACCTCCAGCTCGTGAAGCGGGAGGCCTCGGCCGCGTCCGTGACGGCTCCCGCTGAAGGGGCCGTGCCTCCCGCCGCCGAGCTGAAGCCGCCCGCGGCCGCACCGGCGCCTCCGGTCGCGCGCGAGCCCCGGAGCAATCCGGCCGCCGCGGCGAAACCGCCGGAGCCTCTGGCCGCGCCGAAGGCGGCCGCGAAGTCGGACCTCTTCGGGGACTTCGGTGAGATGCCGGAGCTGGGGCCGCCGGGGAGCGTGGACCCGTTCGCGGACCTGGGGCCGCCCGCGTCGCAGGTTTCAAGGGGCCTTCCCGCGGACCCGTTCGCCAATCCGGGCCCGTCGGTTCCGCCGGCCGCTTCCAAGGCGGCGCCCGCCGCGAGGCCCGCTCCTCCCGTGCCCGCCGCGCCCGCGGTGGCGGCTCCCGCGACGCCAGCCGTTCCGGAAGACCCGCTGCTCGACTTCCTGGGCCCTGCGCCCGCGGGCCTGGAGCCGGAAGCCGCGCCGGCGCCCACGCCCGGACGGGGCTCCTCGCCTCCCGCCGGGGCGGTGTCCCTGGGCCGCATGTCCGCCCGCGCGCCCGCGCCGGTCGTCCCGAAGGCGGAGACGCACAAGAACTGCCGCTCGTGCGGCAAGGACCTGACGGACCCCTTCGACCAGGCCCTGGGCATCTGCGAGGCCTGCAAGCAGCGCGAGTCCGCGTTCCCCCGGGAGTCCTCCGTGGTGGTGGCGCCCGAGGCGGCGCCGCCTCCGACCGGCGGCGGCGCCCTGGTGGATCTGCCCGTGATGAGCGGCCTGGACGGCACCTCGTCCGGGGACGAACCCCTCTCCGAGGGTGCCACCGCGCTGGCGCTGGACTCCCGCGTGAGCTCGGTGAAGCCCGCTCGCACGTCGCACATCACGGCCGCGCCGGTCCGCAGCGCGCAGCGTGGCGGAAGCGGCGGCAGCCGTGCGGGAGTCTTCGGCCTGCTGACGCTGGCGGTCCTCGGGGCCGGTGGCGCGGGCTACTACTTCCTCGTGCACAAGCCCCAGCAGGAGCAGCGGATCCGGGACGCGCAGCCGCCCGCTCCGGCCGCGGTGCCTCCGGAGGTGCTGGCCGCGGTGGGCCGGTGGAAGCTCCAGTTCCTGGAGTTGGAGGGCACCAGCGCGGAGCACCTGGCCGCCGGCCAGAAGCAGCTTGCGATGGACCAGCGCATCGCCTACACGGAAGCCGAGGAATCCTTCCAGCAGGCGCTGCTGCTCGACTTCCACAGCGCGGACGCCATCGCCGGGTACGTGCAGGCGCTGGCGCTCGGGCGCGGTCCGGGCATGGACGACAACTCCTTCCAGGAGGCGCGCGAGCTCATCCAGGCCGCGACGGGCATGGCCGGCGAGACGCCCGCGCTGCTCGTCGCGCACGCGAACCTGCTGCTGGCGCGCTCGCGTCAGGCCGGCAACCTGGAGGAGGCGGCGCGGCTGGCGACGGAGGTCCTGTCCCAGCCGAAGGCCGCTGACGCCTACAAGGCGGAGGCGCACCTGGTGCTGGGCCGCTCCCAGGTGGCCACGTCACGCGAGCTGGCGAACCAGGAGTTCGACGCCGCGCGGAAGCTGGCGCCGAACCTCCAGCGCGTGGACTACTACAGCGCGCTCGCGCACGAGCAGGCTGGCCAGTACGGGCTGGCGCTCAAGCAGCTGCGCCAGCGGATGGAGTTGGATCCGCAGGACTGGAACAGCCTGGAGGCCGCCGCCCGCATCTACGTGGAGGTGGGGGAGACCGCCCGCGCGCGCAAGCTGTACGAGGACCGGCTGAAGGCGAAGGCGGGCGACGTGCGCGCCTCCCTGGCGCTGGCGGTGCTGCGCTACCAGGCGGAGGGCAACGCGCGCGAAGCCGTGCGCGCCCTGAAGGACCTGACGAAGAACGCGTCCCGCTACGGCCCGCGTGACGCCTCCGAAATCTTCAGCCACCTGGCCGCGGCGGAGCGCACCGCGGGCAATGACGCCGGTGCGGCGAGCGCGGCGGCGGCGGCCCTGAAGGCGGTGCCGGCGATGCCGGAGGCCCACCTGCAGTGGTTCCTGGTGGCGCTGGCGCAGAAGGACGCGGCCCTGGCCCGCGAGCACCTGAAGGGCTTCCAGGGCCGGCTGCAGGACGCGGCGCTGGAGAAGGTGCTGGAAGGGCGCGTGCACCTGCTGGAAGGCGACGTGGCCGGAGCCCAGGAGCGCTTCCAGCAGGCGGTGCGGCTGGACGACCGCCGCATGGACGCGAAGCTGCTGGAGGGCGTGGCGGCGGCGAGCGCGAAGAAGCGCGACGAGGCCTTCCGCCTGTTCTACCCGGTGCTGGAGGCGCGCGTGTGGGACCCGCTGCGGCTGGCGCCCCGGCCCGCGCTGTCGCGCTTCTGGCTGCGGCCGGGCGACACGCTGGTGGGCGTGGAGAACGTGGTGAAGTCCCTGGGCGACCGCGCGGAGGACGTGCAGCCCCTGCTCTACGAGGCCCTGGTGCGCTTCCATCAGGGGGACCGGCAGACCGCCGAGCGGCTCTTGAGCTCCGTGGTGGATGTGAACGCGAACAGCGGCGGTGCGCAGGCTTACCGGGCGCTCATCGCGCTGGACACGAAGGGGCCGCAGGCCCGGAACCTGGCGGAGCGCGCGGTGGGTGTCGAGCGAGGCCTGCCGGTGGCGCGCCTGTCGCTGGGGCTCGCGCAGGCGTCGGCCGGGGACGTGGCGGGCGCGATGCGCACGTTGCAGTCCGCGTTGGACGTGGCGCCGAAGATGCTGTCCGCGCAGACGAAGCTGGCGGAGTTGCTGGTGACGTCGAAGCCGCAGGAGGCGCGCGCGGTGCTGGAGAAGGTGGTGGGGTTGGACCCGTCCTACTTCCCGGCGAAGAAGCTGCTCTTCAAACTGGACGAGCGAGGTTGACGTGAAGGTCCTGTTGCTGGGGTCGGGCGGCCGCGAGCACGCGCTCGCGTGGAAGCTGGCCCAGAGTCCTCGTCTCTCGCGGCTCCTCGTCGGCCCGGGCAACCCGGGCACGGCGCGGTGGGGCACCAACGTGCCCCTGCAGGCGGACTCGCCGGAGGCGGTGGTGTCGCTGGCGCGCCGCGAGCGCGTGGACCTGGTGGTGGTGGGCCCGGAGGCGCCGCTCGTCGCGGGCGTCGCGGACGCGCTGGCGCAGGTGGACATCCCGTGCTTCGGCCCCGTCGCGGCGGCCGCGCGCATCGAGGGCTCCAAGGCCTTCGCCAAGGAAATCATGGCGGAGGCGGGCGTGCCCACCGCGGCCTTCCGCGTCTTCACCAACGCGGCGGAGGCGGAGGCGTACGCCGTGGCGCAGGGCCGCATCGTGGTGAAGGCGGACGGCCTGGCCGCGGGCAAGGGCGTCATCGTCGCGCCGGACGCTCAGGCCGCGCGCGACGCCGTGCGCGCCGTGGCGGAGATGGGGCAGGCGGGCCAGCGGATGGTGCTGGAGGAGCTGCTGGAGGGCGAGGAGGTCTCGCTCATGGCCCTGTGCGACGGCGAGCGCTACGTGCTGCTGCCGCTGTCGCAGGACCACAAGCGCGTGGGCGAGGGCGACACGGGCCCCAACACCGGCGGCATGGGCGCGTACTGCCCGGCGCCGTTCCTCACGCCGACGCAGCTGGCCCAGGTGGGCGAGCAGGTCATCGCGCCCACGCTGGCGGTGCTCAAGAAGCGCGGCACGCCGCTGCGCGGGGTGCTGTACGCGGGGCTGATGCTCACGGCGTCCGGCCCGAAGGTGCTGGAGTTCAACGCGCGCTTCGGCGACCCGGAGACGCAGGTCCTGATGATGCAGGTGGACGAGGACCTGCTGCCGCTGATGGAGGCGTGCGCGAAGGGGACGCTGGAGCCCCGGCCGTTGAAGCAGTTCCCCGGCGCGTCGGTGGGCGTGGTGCTGGCGGCGGAGGGCTACCCGGAGGCGCCGAAGAAGGGCCAGCGCATTGAAGGGCTGGACGCGGTGGCGTCGAACGCTCCCGTGTTCCTGGCGGGCGTGGCGAAGCAGGACGGCGCGCTGGTGACGGCGGGCGGCCGGGTGCTGACGGTGTGCGCTCGGGGCGACAGCCTGGCGACGGCGCGCGAGCGGGCCCTGGAGTCGGCGGACGCCGTGCGCTTCGAGGGCAAGCACTTCCGCCGGGACATTGGCGCGCGGGGGCTGCGGGCGCGGCCGTGAAGCTGCTGGCGCGCTATCTGCTCAAGGAGCTGCTCGTCCCCCTGGGTGTCTGGGTGGCGTTCATGTTCCTGCTGCTGTTCGTGATGCAGTTCCTGCGCGGCACGGACGTGCTGCTGGGTTCGGCGGTGACGCTGGTCGACCTGAGCCGGCTCATCGCGTACCTGGCGCCGCACTTCCTGGTGATGGCGCTGCCCATCGCGTTCCTGCTGGCCATCCTGCTGGGCCTGGGGCGGCTGGGCGAGGACCGGGAGCTCACGTCTCTTCAGGCCCTGGGCATCAGCCCGCTCCAGTTGCTGGCGGCGCCGCTGGGCGTGGGCATCGCGCTGAGCGCGTTCATGGTGCTGCTCACGTCCACGGTGGAGCCGTGGGGCCTCACGGGCGTGAAGGACCTGGTGGGCGAGGTCATCCAGAAGAACGTCGCGGGCGACGTGAAGTCCGGCGTCTTCTACGAGGACCTGAGCGACCTGACGCTGTACGCGCAGAAGGTGGCGCCCAAGGGCGGCGGGTGGACGAACGTGCTCTTGCACGACGACCGCGACCCCAGCTCGCCGCTGCTGGTGCTGGCGCACAAGGGCAGCGTGGGCACGTCCGAGCGGGGCGAGGCGCTGCGGATTGAATTGAAGGAAGGCGAGGTGCACCGCGCCAACCGCTCCTCGGTGGACGCGAGCGTCGTCGCCTTCGAGAAGGCGGAGATCAACGTGGGGCTGGGCGGGTCGCTGTCGCGGCGCAACCGGTTCCGCTCGCCGAAGGAGGAGCTGACGCCGGTGGAGCTCCTGGCGGCGGCGAAGGACGCGGAGGAGCGGCGGGAGGATTCTCGGCCCTTCCTGATGGCGCTGCACAGCCGGATGGGCAACGCGGTGGCGCCGGTGGCGTTCGCGCTCCTGGGCACGCCGCTGGCGATTGGCCGCAGGCAGTCGGGCCGCGCGTGGGGCTACCTGCTGACGCTGGGCGGCTACGTCCTCTACTACCTCTTGAGCCGCGCCTTCGAGCAGATGGGACAGAAGGGCCAGATGCCGGTGTTCGTCGCGGGGCAGCTGGCGAACGTGCTCTTCATGGTGGTGGGGGCGTTCGCGCTGTACCGCGTGACGCGTTCGGGGACGGTGCGATGAAGGGCACCCTCTTCCGGTACGTGGTGGGCGCGTACGTGCGCTACACGCTGGGCATCCTGGCGGGCGTGGTGGCGGTGTTCCTGGTGGTGGACTTCGTGGACCGCGCGAAGGCCTACGGCGGCGAGGGCTGGGTGCTGGATGTGCTCAAGCTCTATGGCTACAAGGCGCTGGTGACGGTGCAGCAATTGGGGCCGGCGGCGCTCTTGTTGGCGGCGGGCACCACGGTGTCGGCGCTGCGCAAGAAGGGGGAGGTCACGGCGCTCCGGGCGCTCACCTTCGGGCCGGCGTCGCTGTACCTGCCGGTGGGCATTTGCGCGCTGGTGGCGTGCGTGGGACTGGTGGCGTTCGACGAGACGGTGGCCGCGCGAGCGGGTCGGCGCGTGGATGAAATCACCACGCAGCGCTTCAACCGCTGGGGCGACTGGCGGATGTACTACACGCCGAAGCAGTGGTTCCGGCGGGGGGACTCCATCTTCTTCCTGCGAGGCGGCAACCCGCAGGAGGGCTTCGAGAACGTCTCCATCTTCACGCTGACGCCGGAGTTCAAGCTGCGACGGCGCGTTGACGCGGGGCGGATGCGCCCGGTGGAGGGTACGCGCTGGGAGCTGACGGACGTGGTGGAGCGCACGTTCACGGAGGACGGGCGCACGTCCGTGACGCAGCAGCCCACCGCGGAGTACGAGCTGGGCGTGGGCGCGACGACGTTCCGCATCCGGCCGGGCCGTCCGGAGCAGATGCGCCTGGGAGAGCTGGGCGAGCAGATTGTCGCCAGAGCGGAGGTGGGGCTCGCGACGAAGGCCTTCCAGCTCGCGTGGCACAACCGCTTCGCGTATCCGCTGGCGGGGCTGCCCGCGGCGTTGCTCGCGGTGGGCCTGGCGCTGCGGACGAACCGGCGCGGGCACCTGACGGCGGCGGTGGTGGAGGGGCTGCTCATCGCCGTGGCGATGTGGGGCCTGATGGTGGTGTCCCGCACGCTGGTGCTCACCGAGCGTCTGGCGCCCGCCGTGGCGGCCTGGATGCCCACGACGCTGCTGACCGTGGTGGCGGCGGCCCTATGGCTGCGCCGCGAAGGACTGTTGCACTTCCCGCGCCGAAGCGTGACGCGGCAGGCCTGAGCCCGGCAGGCACCCCGCCGGTCCAGGAACCCCAAAACCTGTCGGACAGTCGGACAAGTTTCCGCGGTCCGACCTCGCGGGCATCCCGCCTGTCCAGGGACTCCAAGCCTGTCGGACAGGTTTCCGCGGCCCGGGCGTCGCGGAGGCCCCGGGCGGCCGAGGAGTTCCAAAACCTGTCCGACTGTCGGACAGGTTCGAGCGTGTCGCCGCCCGCCGAAGGGGGGCTGCGGGGTTCTCACTTCCCCGCAGTACGAGTGGAATTCGGGCCCGGAGGGGCAGGGGGCTTCATCCTCGGAGGAGCCGGCGCGTGTGACGGGCGAGCTGAACCTCCTCATCGCTTGGCAGCACACGCACCAGACACGATGACGCATCGGTCGTGATGACCGCCGCGCCCGCCTCGTTCCGCTGCGCGTCCAACTGGATGCCCAGGTGGCCCAACCTCCCGCACACGCCCTCGCGAACCCGCGCGCTGTTCTCCCCGATGCCGCCCGTGAATACGAGCAGGTCCAGGCCGCCGAGCACCGCCGCGTAGGCACCCACCGTCTTCGCGATGCTTCGTGTGAAGACGTCCACCGCCAGCGCCGCTGCGGCATTGCCCGCCGCCTCGTCACGCGTGAGGGCCTGCATGTCGCTGGTCCCCTCCGACAAGCCCCGAAGCCCGGCGTCGTGGGTCACCAGCGTCTCCAGCGCATCCGCGTCCATTCCGCCCGTGCGCATCAGGAACAGCAGCACGCCCGGATCCAGGTCGCCCGTCCGGGTGCCGCTGGGAATGCCACCGGTGGGCGTGAAGCCCATGGAGGTGTCCACGGAGCGCCCGCGCTCCAGCGCCGCGAGGCTCGCGCCGTTGCCCAGGTGGGCCACCACGGTGCGCGCGGGCACCTGGGGCTCGAGCCTCGCCACGATGGACTCATACGACAGGCCGTGGAAGCCGTACCGCTGCACGCCCTGGTCCCTTACGGAGCGGGGCAGGGGGAGCGTCGACGCGACCTCGGGCAGCGTCGCGTGGAAGGCCGTGTCGAAGCAGACGAACTGCGGCACACCCGGGTACTGCCGCTCGGTGGCGCGGATGAGCCGCAGCGCCGGAGGGATGTGCAGCGGCGCGAAGTGCGTCGCCTTCTCCAGCGCCTTCATCACCTCCGGCGTCAGGGCCTGGTGCTCGCGCAGGAGGGGACCGCCATGCACCACACGGTGCCCGATGGCGCGGGGCCGCTCTCCGCCCAGTTCCTCCAGGTGCCGAACGGCCTCGCGGAACGCGTCCTCCTGCGATGGATGCCGCACGTCCACCGCGCGCACCTGCTTCCCCGCGCCGTCCTTCACGACCAGCCGGCCCTGCTCCGCGCCGATGCGGGTCGCGCTTCCCTTGAACCGCACTGACTCCTGGCCGTCCTGTTCGACGTAGAGGCCGAACTTCAGCGACGATGAGCCGCTGTTGATGACCAGCACCGCGCCCGGGTCGCTCATCGCGTGGTCCACTTCCAGTTGGCCACCTCGGGCATGTCCTCGCCGTGCTCGGACACGTAGAGCTTGTGCCGCTGGCGCACCTCGGAGAAGCGCTGCTCCGCGTCGCCCAGCCGGTGCCGCGCGGCCTTCGAGTGCCGGATGGCATCCAGCGCCAGGGTGAAGCGGTCCATGTCGTTGAGCACCGTCATGTCGAACGGCGTCGTCGTGGTGCCCTCTTCCTTGTACCCGTGCACGTGGATGTTGCCGTGGTTGGCCCGGTTGTACGTGAGCTTGTGCACGAGCGTGGGGTAGCCGTGGAACGCGAACACCACGGGCTTGTCCGTGGTGAACAGGCGGTTGAAGTCCTCCTCGTTGAGCCCGTGCGGATGGACGTGCACGGGCGCGAGCGTGAAGACATCCACCACGTTGACCACGCGCACCTTGAGCTCCGGGGCCCACTCGCGCAGCAGCGTCACCGCGGCCAGCGTCTCCATGGTGGGCACGTCGCCCGCGCAGGCCATCACCACGTCCGGGTCGCCGTCGTCGTTACCCGCCCAGTCCCACGCGCCAATGCCCGCCGAGCAGTGGCGCACGGCGCTCGCCATGTCCAGCCACACCGGCGACAGCTGCTTCCCCGCGATGATGAGGTTCACGTAGTTCTTCGAGCGCAGGCAGTGATCCGCCACCGACAACAGCGTGTTCGCGTCCGGCGGCAGGTAGATGCGCACCGTGTCCGCCTTCTTGTTGGCCACGTGGTCGATGAAGCCCGGGTCCTGGTGGGAGAACCCGTTGTGGTCCTGCCGCCACACGTGCGAGCTGAGCAGGTAGTTCAGCGACGCGATGGGCTTGCGCCACGGCAGCTCCTTGGCGCTCTTGATCCACTTGGCGTGCTGGTTGAACATCGAATCGATGATGTGGATGAACGCCTCGTAGCAGGAGAAGAAGCCGTGGCGTCCGGTGAGCAGGTACCCCTCCAGCCAGCCCTGGCAGAGGTGCTCGCTCAGGACCTCCATCACGCGGCCGTCGACGGAGAGGTTCTCGTCCGTGGGCTCCTGCTTCGCGTCCCAGCTCTTGCCGCTGACGGCATACACGTCCTGGAGCCGGTTGGACGCGTTCTCGTCCGGGGCGAACATGCGGAAGTTCTTCGCCGCTAGGTTGTGGCGCATCACGTCCCGCAGGTAGCCGCCCAGCACCTTGGTGGCGCTGACCTGCTTGGAACCCGGGACGCCCGGGTCGACCGCGTAGTCGCGGAAGCCCGGCAGCACGAGCGGCACCAGCAGCTGGCCGCCGTTCGAGTGCACGTTGACGCCCATGCGCAGCCGGCCCTTGGGCGCGATGTCCGCCAGCTCCTCGCGGAAGGTGCCGTTCGCGTCGAACAGCTCGCGGGGCCGGTAGCTGTGGAGCCACGCTTCCAGAATCTTCAGGTGCTCGGGGTTGTCGCGCACCTCCTCCAGAGGGACCTGGTGGGCGCGCCACGTGCCCTCCACGGGCTTGCCGTCCACCACCTTCGGGCCGGTCCACCCCTTGGGGGTGCGCAGCACGAGCATGGGCCAGCGCGGGCGGGTGGGG
Source organism: Corallococcus sp. AB045 (assembly GCF_003668895.1). NCBI lineage: Bacteria > Pseudomonadati > Myxococcota > Myxococcia > Myxococcales > Myxococcaceae > Corallococcus > Corallococcus sp. AB045. The sequence goes on along the minus strand of NZ_RAWN01000077.1, from coordinate 26,583 downwards.
TCGTTCTTCTCGCGGGCGTGGCGCTGGATGCGCGTGATTTCGGCGTAGAGCGTGTCCAGCACCTGCGCCATCCGCTGGTGCATGTCCTTGGGGTCGTCGCCTTCCAGGAAGTAGGGCGTGTAGCCGTAGCCCTTGAAGAGGGCCTCCAGCTCGTCGGCGTCGATGCGGGCGAGCACCGTGGGGTTGGCGATCTTGTACCCGTTGAGGTGCAGGATGGGCAGCACCGCGCCGTCGGTGATGGGGTTGATGAACTTGTTGGAGTGCCAGCTCGCGGCGAGCGCGCCCGTCTCCGCCTCGCCGTCACCGACGACGCACGGGACGATGAGGTCCGGGTTGTCCAGCACGGCGCCGTACGCGTGGAGCAGCGAGTAGCCCAGCTCGCCGCCCTCGCTGATGGAGCCGGGGACCTCGGGCGCGTCGTGGCTGGGGACGCCGTAGGGCCAGGAGAACTGGCGGAACAGGCGCTTCATGCCGTCGCGGTTGCGCTCGATGTTGGGATACAGCTCCGTGTAGGAGCCCTCGAGGAACGTGTTCGCGATGATGCCGGGCGCGCCGTGGCCGGGGCCAATGAGATACATCATGTTGGCCCGGTGGTTCCGGATGATGCGGTTCAGGTGCACGTAGATGAAGTTGAGGCCGGGCGTGGTGCCGAAGTGCCCGAGCAGCCGGGGCTTGATGTCCTCGCGGGTGAGGGGCCGCTCCAGCAGCGGGTTGTCCTTGAGGTAGATCTGCCCGATGGACAGGTAGTTCGCCGCGCGCCAGTAGGCGTCAATCTTTCCAAGCTCGTCGTCACTCAGCGGACCCGCCATCTTTCATCTCCCGAGGTGAAGGCCGTGCATCCCCCGGAGAGGGATGGGACTCCAGCTGACCCACGCCATGCAATGTCTGCGATGGGAAAAGTGGGGCGCGTCGGTTTCCCGACAGCGGCAGGAGTATCGGGCGCCCGTCGGATGCACCACACGCCCTGGTCCCCTCGGGACACATTGGCGGTCACCTGCCCGCGTCCCACTGTCCCGTGCCTTGGACTGACAAGGAGGCGGGCGATGCGCAAGCGATGGATGGTGGGTCTGGTGGGGCTGTGCCTCATGGGGTGTGGCGGAATCCAGGACGCGGAGGCGCCCGCGGCGGAGGAGCGACAGGTCCAGGCCCAGGCGTGCACGCCCGCGCTGGCCGCCACCAAGGTGAAGGACATCCTCCCCCCGGATGCTCCGCTCCCTTCACCGTTCCGGCCGATTCCGACGGGGCTGACGAACGTCGCGGGCACGCTGTTCTTCTCCGCGGATCCCTACCAGGGGCCGGCGGCCCTGTGGCGCAGTGACGGCACCTCGGCGGGCACCGCGCCGTTCAAGGAGTTCCCCTCCGAGGGGCTGACCTTCCGCGAGTTCGCCTCCTTCACCGCCGTGGGCTCGCGCCTCTTCTTCACGATGAACGACCCGGTGGTCGGCCGGGAATTGTGGGTGACGGACGGGACGGCGGCGGGGACGCGGCTGGTGAAGGACATCACGCCGGGCATCGAGAGCTCCTCCCTGTCGAATCTCACCTCCCTGAGGGGCGAGCTGAGCTTCTTCCTCACGACGGCGAGCGGGATGGAACTGTGGCGCTCGAACGGGACGGCGGCGGGGACCTACCGGGTGGTCTCCTTCGGGCCCGAGGAGTCCATGGCCTTCCCCACGTTGCGGACGCATGGCGCGCTGCTGTTCTTCCTCCAGGACGCGGTCCACGGCACGCGCCTGTGGCGGACGGACGGCACCGCGGTGGGAACCCGCGTCGTCAAGCGTCTGGACGCGGGCCAGCCGCCCGTGACGTCCGCGCGGCCGAGCTATACCGGCCTGGGGCTGTTCACGTTGGAGGACACCTCCGGGACGGAGGTGTGGCGGACGGATGGGACGGCGGCGGGCACCGTGCGCCTGGACACCTTCGGCAAGCTGGTGACGTTGCTGGGGTCGGTGGGGCCGTACGTCGTCGTGGCCGCGCGCACCGCGGACAACGAGCACTTGAAGCTGTACCGCCTGTTGTTGGCGGGGGACGGGAAGGCGACGGTGACGACGCTGCCCAACCCCTTCGAGGGCCAGCCCTTCAACGAGCCCTCCGTCCAGGATTCGAGCGAGGCGGGCGGAAAGCTCTACTTCTCCGAGTGGATCAGCTCTCCGGGCCCCGCGGCTCGCCAGGTCAGCCTGTGGGTGACGGACGGCACGGCGGGAGGCACCCAGCAGCTCAGCCAGCGGCTCATCACGTCCGATATCCGCAGCTCGCCCCTCTTCGACACGGGCACCGGCACGCTGCTCTTCAGCTCGGGGGATGGCGGCATGGGGATCGCCCCACAGGTCACGAACGGCACGCCCGCGGGCACGGGCCTCGTCACCACCTCCAGCCCGGGAGGCGGCACGCCCGAGGAGTTCACCCGCGTGGGCAGCACCATCTACTTCCGGGGGTACTCCGGCGTCCACGGGGATGCGTTGTGGTCCGTGCCCGCCAATGTGAGGTGCACCCCGCTGAGCGCCAGCGCAACGCCAGACGCATGACCTGCCATCGGGTTCCAGTGAGCCCCACCTCCTGGAACCCGGCGGTCAGTGGGAGGCGGTGACGTCGGACATGTTCACGGGCGTGGTGACGCGCTTCACCTTGGGGAAGAACAGGCCCGCCGCGAACGCGGCGATCATCGCCGAGCACATGATCCAGAAGTTGATGGACAGGCCGGTGTTCAGCGCGCTGCCGAGCGTCTCGAGGACGGCGGGAGCCAGCCCGCGTCCGTGCTCGGGGCCGAGCAGCTCCGTGGCCGCGCTCACGGGGACGTTCGGGTCCTTCATGAGCTGCGACACCAGCACGCCGCCCATCACGCCCACGCCCAGCGACCCGCCGATGGTGCGGAAGAACATGCTGCTGGCCGTGGCCACGCCGCGCAACTCCCAGCCCACGGTGGTCTGGACTGCCACCATGGTCGCCATGGCGGCGAAGCCCAGGCCAATGCCAAACAACCCCATGGCGATCTGCGGCACCAGCATCGAAGCCCCGGGCTTGAGCAGCAGCGCCATCAGCACGGTGCCAATGGAGGCCAGCCCCAGCCCGCCGACAATGAGCGGCCGGAATCCGGTGCGGACCATGAGCCTGCCGCCGATGAGGCTCGCCAGCGGCCAGCCGACGATCATGGGGGTGATCATCCCGCCCGCCATCGTGGCGGAGCCACCGAGCACGCCCTGCACGTACAGGGGCACGTATGTGGTCGCGCCGAACTGGGCGGCGGAGAAGAGGGCGCCCGCCAGGTTGGAGATGGCGATGGTGGGAATCTTGAAGATGCTCATCGGGATGATGGGCTCGGCGGCGCGAAGCTCCACGAACACGAACGCGGTGAGGAGCACCGCAGCGAGGGGAAGGGCGAGCAGTGTCCGCCCGGAGCCCTGCACGCCGAACAGCAGCGCCACGACGCCCGAGGACAGCAGCGCCGCGCCCGCGTAGTCGAGCCGGGCACGAACCTTGGGCTTGAGTTGCTCGTGGAAGAACGCGACGAGCAGCACCATGGACGCGATGCCGATGGGGATGTTGATGAAGAAGATCCAGTGCCAGGTGAGGTACTTCACGATGAGGCCGCCGGTGAGCGGGCCCGCGAGGCCGGCGATGCCCCACACGGCGCTGAACGCGCCCTGGACCTTCCCGCGCTGCTCCAGCGTGTAGATGTCCCCGATGATGGTGAGCGCGATGGGCTGCATGGCGCCAGCGCCCAGTCCCTGGAGGACGCGGAACGCGATGAGCATGTTCATCGACGTGGAGAACCCGCACGCCAGGGACGACAGCAGGAACAGGGTGGAGCCGAAGAGGACGATGGGCTTGCGGCCGTAGAGGTCCGCGAGCTTCCCGTAGATGGGGACGGTGATGGTGGACGACAGCATGTACGCGGTGAAGACCCACGCGTAGTGCTGGATGCCGCCCAGGTCGCTGACCACCGTGGGCATGGCGGTGGAGACGACGGTCATCTCCAGCGCGGCCACGAAGAGGCACAGCGCCAGAGCCAGGGTGGTGAACGGTCGATGGGTGGTGCGCATGTCGGAAGGGGGGCCCGGGAAAGGAGCCTGGGTAACGCGTGCCCGTCTGGAGCGCCAACGTCAAGCACGTGAAAAGGGATGACGGGGCCCATCGCCGGGGATTCCGGGGCCAGTCCGGAAGGGCAGGGGAGCACGAGGTGGGATAGGGTCCACCGGCCTCGCGAGTTCGAGGCGCACGGCATGGGCACGGATACGCAGACGGTCGAGTCAGGGCGCTGGAGGACGGCGGTCGCCGCGGTGTTGGGGCTCTACGCGGTAGGGCTGGTGCTGGCGGAGGCGGTGCTCCAGGCCGGAGCCATCCTGGCCACTGCGCTGGCCCTGGCGCTGGCGGTGACGAAGCGGCTGCGGCTGGAGAAGGACGTGAGGGCGTTCGTGCTGGCGAGCGTCGCCCTGTGCGCCTGGCAGCTGGTGTCCCCGGCAGTGGCGTTGATGACGGGAGCCGCGACGAAGTGGCCCCGGGGCGCGAGGTACGGCCAGGCGCTGGACACGGTGGCGGGAGCAGCGGTCGCGTGCGTCGGGACGCTGGGAGTGCCCTGGCTGATGCTGGGGAGCCTCATCGCGGGAGGCTGGCTGCTGGCGGCGGCGCTGGGCCTCTTCCAGCACCGGGTGCCGTGGCCCTGGGAGCCACCGAAGTTCACGAAGCTGAACCTGGCGCGCCTGCACGAGAACTTCGGGACGGAGGAGAACCCGAGGTACGCGGCGGGAGGCTTCTTCTTCCACCGGCTGCGGTTCGCGCACGGAGCGATTGCCGTGCTGGGCCCGGCGCTGGCGGTGATTGGCCGGTCGAAGGTGACGCGGCGGAGGGTGCTGGCCGGGGTGATGGTGCTGGGGCTGCTGCTGTCCATCTACGGCGCGTTCGCGCGAGCGGCGCTGGGAGCGGCGCTGGGCGTGTGCGTGCTGGCGCTGCTGTTGTTGCTGCGGGGAACGGCGCGGAAGGCGGGGCTGGGCGTGGCGGTGGCGCTGGTGGCCGTGGTGCTGCTGACGCCCGCGTGGCGGGAACGGTTCGGCAAGGCGGTGGACAACCTCTTCGGCAGCGGAGAGCGGTCGCTGGCGATGTCCGTGGGCTGGAGGCTGGTGCGGGAGCACCCCTGGGTGGGCGTAGGCTTCGGTAATCACAAACCCGCGGCCCTGGCGACGCAGGCGGAGACGGGCATCACGGACCTGCTGGCCACGGACTCCCATAACCTCTGGCTGACGGCGTGGGCGGAGACGGGGCTCGTGGGGCTGGTGCTGCTGGCGACGATGCACGTCCTGCTGGCGCGGGCGCTGGTGCGAAGGCACCGGGCTGGTTCCATCCCAGCGACGGGAGCGCTCCTGTCGTTCGTCGGCTTCCACGTCCTGGCCCTGGTGCACTACCTGCCGTTCCACCCCAGCGTGCACCTGTCGTTCATGCTCATCTGGGGCCTGGGCCTGTGCGGGTACGGCCAGGGCAGTCAGGAATCAGCAAAGTCCGCTTAGTTTGAAAGGTTCGCCTTGACGGAGATGGGTGAACTGGCGAGAGAGCTGCGCCATGACCCGATTCCTTCAGGTGCTGACTCCCTTCTGTCTGGGTTCCCTCCTTGCCTGCGGAGGGACTGACCCTCAGGCCGCGCAACCCGAGCTGGCGACGACCTCGCAGTCCCTGGTGAAGGTCAACCAGACCTATTCTTACTGGGACGTGCAGAACGTGCCGGCTCAGGGCCTCTACAACTTCGATCTGACCATCTTCCCGTCGAACGACCCGGCCGCGGACGCGACCCACGTCGCGCCCTGGTACTTCTACGCCGCGCAGTTCGCTTTCAAGACGGGTGGCGATGCGGGCTACATCGGCATCCAGACGGACCCCAATGGGAAGCGCGCTGTGTTCTCCATCTGGGGAGCCAATGGCGCGACGTGCTCGAACGTGAGCGGCGCCATCTGTCAGCCGTTCTCCCACGAAGGGGTGGGGTACCAGACCATGGTGCCCTTCAACTGGGTGGCCGGGCAGTACTACCGCGTCCGCGTCTGGCAGAACGGGGCGGACGCGGAAGGGGAGTGGTGGCTGGGCGTCATCATCAACGACAGCACCCAGACGGAGACGGTCGTTGGCCGGATCCGCGTGCCGTGGGGCCGCAACTGGCTGAGCGGCTCCATCATCAACTGGGTGGAGTGGTACGGCCCCGGCACGGACAACTGCACCCAGCTCACGTCGTCCACGGTCTACTTCGCGCCGCCAAAGGGAAACGCCGGGACGCTCACCGCGCCGCCGCCCTACAACACGACGGGTCAGGGGCCGTGCGCGTCGGACGTCAGCGTGTACGGCGAGTGGATGAGGCATTACAACGGTTGGTGAGCCCTCTCCCGGGCACACATCGGAGCTGAACGATGGACGCGCATACGGTCACCCGGATCGGGTCACACGACAAAGACCTGCAGGAATTGTTCTGTGACTACGTGCCCCAGGTGTTCCGCCGTGCGGACTTCCGTCGTTGGCGCGCATGGGGAGAGTGGAACGACGACTACCACGCGTTCGCGCTGATGGAGGCCGGACGCGTGGTGGCCAATACCTCCGTGATGCGGATGCGCCTGCTGTTGGAGGGCCGCGACGTGACGGGCTACCAGTTGGGCGCCGTGGGCTGCCTGCCGTCGCATCGTGGGCGGGGACTGGCTCGGGTGGTGATGAACGCCGCGCTGGACGCGTGCGGGGATGCGCCCGTGCTGCTCTTCGCCAATCCCAAGGTGCGCCAGTTCTACCCGCGCTTCGGGTTCCAGCCGTGGAAGCAGATGCTGTTTGCCGCCGCGTACGATGCCGTGCCGGAAGGTCCACCAGCGCCCACGATCAATTTGGAGGACGCGGAATTGCGCGCCGGACTTGCCGCGCTCTCCAGCGAGGGGCTTCCGTCAACGGAGCGCTTCGGCGCGCGTGGCTACGCGACGGTGGCGAGCTGGACCGTGGCCAATGGTTTCGCGAGGCCTTTGCGTCAGCTGGGCTCGGACACCTGGGTGCTCGCGGGCGTCGAGGGAGACACGCTCTACCTCGACGATGTCTTCGCTCGGGAGCCCTTCGACCTGCGCGCCTGGCTCCCCCGGTTGATTGACCGGCCCATCCGGACCATCCGCTTCGGTTTCACTCCGGAGCGTTACTGGCCCGGTGCCGTGGAGGCCGGCGAGGACACGGAGGCCGACCTGTTCGTGCGGAACCTCCGGCTCTCACCAGAGGCCCACCGGTTTCCGATCATGGCCCACACGTGATTCTGTCCCCATGCCAATCCATGGGGACAGAAGAGAGCCTCACTGGCAGAGCTTCTCGACCGACTTGATCCGCACCGCGCCGTCGACGTTCGGATCGTTGGTCTGGTCGCCGAGGGCGATGGTGCCGTTCGTCATGAAGTTGTTCCGCGTGAGCTTCGCGACGCCGTCGACGCTCACCGTCGCTACCTTGGCGGCATCCACCGCGAGCTCGTAGACGTGATACGCGCCATCGGTCGCTGCGAAGGCGGAGGACTGCGTGTCATCCGCCCAGCCAATCGCCGCGCTGTCCAGGTAGATCATCTGCGAGCGATCCGTCCCGTTGCCGGCCGGGCTGGTGAAGCTCCCCAGGATGGCCGCGCCGCTGTCGAGCTGGTTGTGGGTGTTCACCGATTCGACCTGCATTGTCACGCGGAGCTTGAACGGCTGCGTTCCGTCAACGCTGTTCGCCCGCGCGATGAGCAACTGACCGCTCGTTCGGCCACCGCTGTTCGTCGACGTCGCGAGGCGGACGTAGTCCTCGCCGTACGTGAGCGTGTTCGGTGCCTGCGCGTACGTCGTCCAGCCCTGCGCTGCGATGTCGTCGCCGCCGACCAGTAGCGGAACGCTCGCGCGCGGCGACCACGTCGTCGTCGACGTCGCCGGTGCACAGACCTCACACTCATTCGCGGGGTTCGGCGTACCCTCGGAGTAGATCGTGCCGTCGATGAAGCACTTCGAGCTACACGCGCCGGCCGAGCAGACCTGTCCCGTGCCGCACGCCGTCCCGTCCGCGAGCGGCGTCCACGTGGTGGCGGACGTCGCGGGCACGCACTGCTCGCATGCATTCATCGCGTTCACCGCGCCGGCCGCGAACTGCTCGCCGTCGATCCGACAGACCGCGACGCAGACACCGGCCTCACAGGCCTCGATGGTCGTGCAGGCCTGGTCGCATCCTCCGCAGTGGGCAGGGTCGCTGTCGGTGTTGACGCAAGTGTCGCCGCACTGCGTGGCGCCAGCGTCGGTGCACATCTCAGGCACCGAGGCGTCGGGTGTCCCGCCGGGGTTGGGGGAATCGTCACGACAAGCGGCGAAGAAGCCGAGCACGACCACACAGGAGAGAGCGAGGGAGCGAATGGAGATCATGAATGTACGTGACTTTACGCCAGCGTCACGGATCGCAGGGGGCCCCGTCCTGGTTATTCGCGAGGAGTTGTCAGAGTCCAAGCTCCAGGCCGATGCCCGGGGCGACGGACCAAAGCGTCTTCCGCGAGTTGCTGCCCGGGTACCACTCACCGACCACCTGGGCCCGGAGGAACTCCAGGAAGGTGATGCCCACGAGCCCCTGGACGACGGGCCGTGAGCACGCGGTCACGTGGCTTGCGCCTCGGTCCGTGCAGAGGCTCGTTCCGTAGCCGTCGTTCGCGCTGAACAACCATCCGGCACGAAGCGCGAGACGGCTTTGGGAGAGGAAGGTCTGCTCCGAGCGGGGCTGGAACTCCAGTCCGCCCGTGAGGGCTACGCCAAATGGGTCGCTGCTGCTGCCGGAGGACAGGACGTCCTCGAGCCCTCGGAACCCGAGCGCCCCCGCGAACCGGAGCCCGGATGACAGCGGCATCGCGGAGGCCCCGACGCTCAGGCCGACCTCGCTCGCGGTGGGCCCCATCGTGATGTGCAGTGACAGGCGCTGAGGCTCGTAGCTGATGCTGTCCACCGCGAGCTTGCTGGCGAAACGGACCGTGGGCCTGTCGGCGTCGGGTTGCACCGCCGCGAGCCGGGTGGCCGCGTCGCCCAGTGCATGGCGGATGCGCAGGACGGCGAGGTCGCCTCTGCCTTTCGGTACGCTCAGGTCGTGGAACCCGAAGCCATAGGCACCCAGCAGCCGCATCGAATACGACAGCTCCGATTCGTCCTTGCGCTGCTTCCAGTCTGGCCACTCGGTGGGCTGGAGGCCCGGGACATGAGGCGGTGGCTGGCCCGCGATGGCGCGGTCACAGTGCGCGTTGCGCCAGGTGCCCGGGGGAACGGTCGCGGCGGACTTGCTGCATGCGTCGTAGAGCTGGTCCAAGGACATCTGCAACAACGCCCGGAAGTCCTCCAACGCTTCGCCCTGACAGGCCTGCTCCGCGCTCGGTGATGAGTCGTAGACAGCGCTCATGCAGGCGAAGGGTTGCCATCCGCCAATGCCATCCACCGCCGCCGCGCGAGGCCGCTCCGACGCCGTCCGCCCTTCCCGGAACGCGTCATCCATCATCCGCCGGGCGTCATACATGCCCAGGTAGAAATCAAAGACACGGAAGCTTCTTTCAAAGAAGCCCAGGAACGCGAAGAGGGGCGCACCGGCTGCGGGAAAATGCCGACGGGGGAGGGTGAGTCGTTTGGCGATCTCCGGCTCTTCCTCCAGGAGCATGGCCAGTTCCTTGGAGCGCGCCGTATCAACAAACGCCGCTAGGATCTCCGCGAGTGCTCCTGGCAGTGAGACTGGCCCGGCGCCTGCCTGGGCAGGAGGCGCGACCGGGTACTCCGTCGCGTCCGGATCGATGAATGCGAACGCGATTCCGGGAGGCGTCGTGCGTGTGTCGGGCTGTGGGACCGGACGCCACTCCAGCTTGCCGTCCGCGGTTTCGCGAAGGCCATCCCGGGCAAGCCCCACGGCCAGACGCAGGGGCGTGTTGTCGAAGACGCCGCCATCGATGAAGAGTTCGCGCTTTGCCTCCGAAGGCACGCATATCCCCGGCTTCGCGGAGGCGTTCGGCGCGCAGGTCCGCAGGGGTTGGGGTGGGAACGCGATGGGGAAGGACATGGACGCGAGCAGCAACTCGCGCAGGTTCGCGAAGGGGATCTCCCCGTGCTCGTCCGTCTCGAGCAATAGCTCCAGGCGCCGGCCCTCGCGAGTGGTGTAGTTGGTTGCGAGAGGATGTTGTCCGGCCCCGCGTCCCTGGATGCGGATGGCGAACTTCTCTTCGAGCCGAGGCAGATCGAGCCGTCCGTTCGCGGCTTGAAGGGCGCGAGGTGTCAGGCGCGTCGTCGAAACCCCGAGCACCACGTCGCAGGAACGGTCCAGGCCTCGGTTCCAGGTCTGTTCGATATGGGAGGCGCGCCGTTCCAGTGCCTCCCGCGAGAAGACACCGAGCGGCGTCGTTGATGTCGGGATGAAGAGGTCGTTGAAGCCAATGGGAACCCAGATGTCCCAGAACAACGATTGGCCCGGCGTGGACGCATCCACGCCACAAGACGCCATGATTGCCAGCAGGGCGTTGAGGCTCCCTGCGGAAGCGCCTGTCACGAGCCGCAGGTCCACGGCGCGTTCACCCTGGGAAGACGTTCCTGAGTAGTACAGGAGCCCTGCTTCATACGTGCCCAGGGACACGCCGCCACTCACGGTGAGCGATACGGCCCTTGGGTGTGCAGATTGGGGCGCGCTGGGGGCTTGAGCGCTCGTGTTTGATGCGACGAGGAATAGCACACCGGCGAGGGTGCGAGCCACGAGGAGCGCACGTCCAATGAGGCGCGATGTTGCAGGGCTGAGCATAAAATGCATTTCGCTAGAGTGACGTGGTCGACCTTGAGACCATGAGGCGCCTCTATACAGAAGCACCTCAGTCTCGTCCTGGAAACTGTTCCAGAGAAAGCCGGGGGCACTGGCAGCGAAATGGCAATTAGGCTCCGGCCCGTCTGGGTGCAAGCCCGCTTCAAGCGAGGGATCGCACCTTGACGAGGTCCGGAGTAATGACCGTTCCATACTTCACCCGAGTCACTGTGTCACCATCCGCAGTCGGGCAGCGTTCTCTTCGACCAAAACAGACTCTGTCGAAATATTTGTGTGAGGCCCTCTGCCGCACAGTCGCAGGTCGTGGCCACTTGGTTTGTCTTCTGCGGCAACCCACTGCGACCGCGATGACCACCGTGTCAGGGCTCTGTGGTTCCAGCGTTCGGAGGACTCGCCGGTGCGGGTTGCGCCTGGCTTCCTGCCTTGAGCGTTGCGTCACGCGCAGCAAAACAATCGATTGTCCCTTGGTAGGTTTCTCCTCCGTCAGGAGCATTGACCGTCTTCCAGGTCCCGCTGAAGGCGAGAATTGGCTTGAGCTTGAACTTGATCTCGTGAGTGCCAGGTCTTGGTGCGTTTGGACCCATGATTTCGCCAATATTGCTGGCAATGGATTGCTTGGCGACAAAGTCGATAGTTCCATCTTTGGAGAAATTGACGGGAGACGTTGTTGCCCAGTCAAATATTTTCTTGCCATGAAATTCGGTTGCTCCAGAGGCTGAGAGCCTGTTCTGGTCGCTGTCGAAGGTGATGCTGGTCCGCCATCCGCTGGGTCCATAATCCCAGCGCCAGACTTTGTATTGCTCGAGAAATTCCGAACTTATGATTGGCGGGTGTTCGTCTTTGATTGTCATTCCCTGTCGAACGAAGCCGATGATGCAGGCGATAATTTCGAGTATGAGTGCGTAAAAGAGTCGCTTTTTGTATGGCTCTCTGACCTTGATCCAGTTGGGTATTGATGCGACGGATATGAATGCTGTTGCGGAGAATATGATGAGGAGAATGTAGAAGGAGATTTGAAGGGCGTGTTCTGTGTTCAAATGGCGCCTCGGACGGTGCTCGGTGATGGCGATTGACTGGGTGTGTGTTTCTGAATGACGGTGGATTTGACAGTTGCAGCATGCTTGATGGGCCGCAGGGGGTGGTGGCTTGAGTCTGGTTGACAGTAATAGTGGGGCGGGAGGTTGAAGAAGAGGGGAGGATAGTGGGTGTGGTTCTGGTCATTTGGCCTGTGTGTCTATAGCCCCAAGGTATGAGTCGCGCTTGTCGGCGTCGGCCGCGCTGTCCGCGACGAGGTGTCCGGGAGGTTGTCGATGAGAATCTTCTTGAGGGTGCTCACGGTGATTCTGGATTTCTAGGAGAAGCGCTTGCCAAATTCATGGCGAGATGAGGACCCGTGCGATCCGCGGCTGCCAGGGCCTTTATCGTTTTGCACTCTTGCTCTTCCGGCGCAGGACTCCCCCTTTCGCCGAGGCGAAGCATGCGTCGACGAAGCCCTCCTCCAAGTCGAGCCGCCGCGCTACCTGTGGCCTATTGCCAAGATGCGCAGACCGGATATCGAGATTGGCTTTCGAGCTGCGGGGCGGGGAGGTGTACCAAGTGAAGTCAGCGCGCGCTTGGTGATTCAGAACGCTGCCTGCCCAGCGGATTGAAGCTATGAACGTCTTTCCTGGAGGGCTCTCCGGAAAACGCCAAGGGTCTGTTGGGCGCATCGGTCCCAGGTGAACCGAGCCGCTCGCTCGCGACCCAACTCCATCAGATTCCGGCGCAGGTTCTCGTCTCTGAGAACGCGTAGTGTTGTTTCATGCCAGGACTTCACGTCGTCGGGAGGGACTCGCAGCGCTGCGTCCCCTACGACTTCCGGCAATGCAGTCGTGTCCGCTGCAATCACAGGGCATCCGGACGCCATGGCCTCCAGGGCAGGCAATCCAAATCCTTCGTACTTCGAAGGCAGGAGCAGCGCCGTGGCGGCCCCATAGAACAACGGCATCTCCGACTCAGGCAGTTGCTCCAGGTCGATGACGTTCTCGTGCAGGCCCACTTCGTGCGCCACCGCGCCTTTGCCCGCGAGCAGCACCAGGGGCACCGGTAGCTCCGGCGCGAACTTGCCCAGCATCGCCAGGTTCTTGAACGGCTTCGCGTTCCCCACGACCGCGATGTACCGCTCCGGCAGCTCATGCCGCTCCCGGAACGCCTTCGCCTCGCTCACCGTGGGGGGCTGGAACCTTGAATCCACACCGTTGTGGATCACTTGGAACCGGTACGGCGACATCTTCAGGTACTTCCCCAGCTCCTCCCGGGAGAAGTCAGACACGGTAATCAACGCAGTCGCCAAGCGCGCCCGCGGGCCCACCACCGCCTTGTAATAAATCGCCTGCACTGGCGTGTACTGGTCCGCCAGCGCCAGGTGGTTCGCGTCGTGCAACGTGGCCACCAGCCGGCCCGGCCAGAACAGCGGCAACGAGAACGACGTCGCGTGGAACAGGTCCGGCTTCAGCTTCGCCAACTCGTAAGCCAGCAGCGGCTGCTCCGTCGGGGACAGGTACCCGGCCCTGGAGCGGTGCAGCGGAATCGTCGGCGTCAGGTCGCCCAGGTCGTCCGGCAGGCCCTTCGCTGGCACCAGCGCGGAGAACTCCAGGTCCGGGGCCAGGGCGGGCAGCCGGCGCGCCAGCTCCAGCGCGTACCTCGCGATGCCGTGGAGCTGACCGCGCACCATTCTCAAGTCGAGCAGGACAGAAGGCACGCTCCCTGGCCTACCACACGCTGGCTTCCCCCCGCACCGCCGCGCCAGTGCTAGAAGGCCCTCCCGTGAAGGTCGCCCTCGTCCACGACTGGCTCGTCACCCACCGCGGCGGAGAACGCGTCCTCGACGCCCTCTGCGAACTGTTCCCCCGCGCGGACCTCTACACCCTCATCCACCAGCCGGGCAGCCAGTCCCCGCGCATCGAGGACCGGCGCATCACCACGTCGTTCCTCCAGCACATCCCCGGCATCCACTCGCGCTACCGGCACTTCCTGCCGCTGTTCCCCCGCGCCATCGAAGCCCTCCGCATCACCGGCGACTACGACCTGGTCCTGTCCTCCAGCCACTGCGTCGCCAAGGGCATCCACGCACCTCCCGGCGTGCCCCACCTGAGCTACGTCCACGCTCCCATGCGGTACATGTGGGACCTGTTCGACGAGTACTTCGGCCCCGGCCGCACCCGCCTCCCCGTGCGCGCCGCCGCCCTCTCCGTGCGCCCCTACCTCCAGCACTGGGACCGCACCTCCACCCAGCGCGTGGACCGCATCGTCGCCAACTCCCAGCACATCGCCGGGAAGATCCGCCGCTTCTGGGACCGCGATGCCTCCGTCGTCCCGCCCCCCGTGGAGCTCGAACGCTTCACCCAGGTGCCGCTCGAAGGGGGAGGGCAGGGCGGCTACTTCCTGTGGCTCGGCGCCTTCGCCCCCTACAAGCGCCTGGACGTCGCCCTGGAGGCCTTCCGCACCCTGGACACCCCGCTGTGGGTCGTGGGCACGGGGCAGGAGGCCTCGCGCCTCACGTCCGGGCCGCTTCCGCCCCACATCCGGTTCCTCGGCAACGTGCCGGACAGCGCGCTCCCCGCCCTCTACCGCGACGCCCGCGCGCTCCTCTTCACCCCTGAGGAGGACTTCGGCATCACCCCCCTGGAGGCCCAGGCCACCGGCCGCCCCGTCATCGCCTTCGGCAAGGGCGGCGCCCTGGAGACCGTCACTCCCAGGACGGGTCTCTTCTTCCCGGAGCAGACCCCCGCGTCCCTCGCCGCCGCCGTGCGCCAGTTCGACGCCTGGGAGCAGTCCTTCCGCCCCCAGGACGCCCGTGCCCAGGCCGAGCGCTTCAGCCGCGCCCGCTTCCAGCAGGCCATCCAGGCGGAGGTGGACGCCCTCCTGGGCCTGTCCCCGTCCTCCCCAGCGGTGTGACAACGCTGTCCGCGCCCTCCCCAGTTTCCCGAGGCTTGCCTGCCCGGCGGGATGTCTTGTGTCCGCTGCCCTCCGGTGCAACCCCTTGGTTTCACGGAAAAACCCGTGATAGGACGCCGCGCCGGGGGAGGGGCCCGGGCGCTTGAGGGCTCCCGGGGCTCAGGGTGCGTGTCTTGCATCCGACGGACGGTCCTCGTCCCCCGTCAGGAGTCACCGCGGTGTTTGGTCGCCTGCAGCGCTTCTACACGTCCATCAAGGTCGCCGCCGACGCGGGGATGCTCGGTGTGGCGTTCGTGCTCGCGTACTTCACCCGCTTCAGCGGCGTGTTCCCCATCACCGAGGGCGTCCCGCCCCCGGCCGAGACGTTCGTCTCCCTGGTGATGGTGCTGGTCATCTTCCCGATGACGTTCCAGCGGGCGCGGCTGTACGCGACCAACCGCGCGCGCTCGCACATGGGGGAGCTGTTCGAGCTCTTCAAGGCCACCATCACCGCGACGCTCGTCCTGGTGGCGGTGACGTACTTCATCCGCGAGCGCTATTCGCGCCTCACGCTGGCCATCTTCGTCGTCTACGCCTTCACGCTCATCGCCGTATCGCGCATGGTCATGCGCCACCTGCTCAGCGAGGTGCGCCGCCGCGGCTACAACCTCAAGTCCATCCTCGTCATCGGCGAGGAGGAGCTGGGGCTGCGCACCATCGAGACGGTGGAGAGCCACCGCGAGCTGGGCTTCCGCGTGACGGGCGTGCTGTCGCTGAAGGAGGAGAAGGTCGGCCAGTGGGTGGGCGGCGTGCGCGTGGTGGGCCACGTGGGCGAGGTGGAGTCCTACCTGGATGCCCACCCCGTGGATCAGGTCATCATCGCCGTGCCGCTGGAGGACCAGGCGCGCGTGAAGCCGCTGATGGAACAACTGGCGCTGCGCACCGTGGACGTCAAGGTGGTGCCGGACCTGTACCAGTACATCACCCTGTACGGCGGCCTGGAGGAGTTCGGCGGCCTGCCCATCATCAGCCTCCAGGGCGACCCCATGGACGGCTGGAGCCGCGTGGCCAAGCGCGTGTTCGACGTGCTCTTCTCCCTGGTGGCCATCGCCGTCAGCGCGCCGATGATGGTGTTCACCGCCCTGCTGGTGCGCCTCACCAGCAAGGGCCCCATCCTCTACCGCCAGGAGCGGATGGGCATGGACGGGCGGACCTTCCACATCCTCAAGTTCCGCACCATGCGCGTGGACGCCGAAGCCCAGGGCGCCACCATGGCCAGCGCCGTGGACGCGCGCCGCACGCCGGTGGGCACGTTCCTGCGCAAGTACTCGCTGGATGAGCTGCCCCAGTTCTTCAACGTGCTCCGGGGCGACATGAGCCTCGTGGGCCCGCGCCCGGAGCGGCCCGTCTTCATCGAGGAGTTCAAGCGCCAGATTCCGCGCTACCACCTGCGCCACAAGGTGAAGGCGGGCATCACCGGCTGGGCGCAGATCAACGGCCTGCGCGGCCAGACGTCCATCCAGAAGCGCATTGAGTACGACCTCTATTACATCGAGAACTGGTCGCTCCTGATGGACCTGAAGATCCTCCTGCGCACCGCGCTGGGTGGCTTCCTGTCGAAGAACGCGTACTGAACCCAGGGGCATTGGTGCCCGGACGCCTGCTCGGCTAGCGTCCGTTGAATGCAAGACATCTGGAAGAGGCGGGGGCTCTTTCTGCTGCTGGGACTCTGGGCGGTGCTCGCGGGCTGCGGCTCGGAGCCGTCCACGGGCAGCGCGCAGCTGGTGGCGATGGTTCAGGGGGCGGTGGGCGCGGAGTCCATCACCCAGGTGACCGTCAGCGTGACGGCTCCGGACATGGCGGCCATTTCCGGCGCGCTGGCGAAGGGCGAGGACGGGAACTGGAGCGGCACGCTCGCCGCCATTCCCGTGGGCTCACAGCGCCTCTTCACCGCGCAGGCGTTCGACGCGTCCGGCGTGAAGCGCTTCGAGGGCCAGGCCCAGGACGTCACCATCTCCGGAGGGCAGCCGGCCGCCGTGGCGTTGACGCTCCAGCCGGTGACGAAGCCGCCGCCCTTTGACAACACGGTGCCCGGCATCCACTCCATCATCGCGTCGGTCAGCACCGTGGCGCCGGGGGGCACCGTCCAGCTCACCGCCAGCGTCAGCGACAATGCCGTCGGCACGCTCACGTATGCCTGGAGCGCGCAGGCCGGCACCTTCTCCGCGCCAACACAGGTCGCGACGTCCTGGACGGCCCCCGACACCGAGGGCCCCGTTTCGTTCACGTTCACGGTGACGGATTCGCACGGCGCTTCCGCGTCGATTTCCTTCACGCTCACGGTGACGTCCGGTCAGGGGAGCGCCGTCCTCACCGCGAGCCTCAACACCTGGCCGCAGGTGACGAACATCTCCGCGTCGCGCTCGCAGGTGGATGTGTTCGAGTCCACGGAGCTGACGGCGATGGTCACCGAGTCGGACGGGGACCCGCTCTCCTATGCGTGGACCGCCGCCTGCCCGGGGGAATGGACAAACGCCACGTCCGCCACCGCGACCTTCATCCCCCATGAGAGGCCCGTCTACAACGAGCCCGCCTGCGGTCGCTGCCCCGTCACGGTCAGCGTCACCGATGGCCGGGGCGGCGTCGCGAAGGGCACCCTGCGTCTGTGCATTGGATCGCCTCGACCTCTGCTCTTCCGCCCCGAAATCGTCAGCACCTCGCCCGCCGCCGCCAGCGTGCCCGTGCTGCCCGCGATGACGTTCCGGGTGACGGCGCGAGACGGGCAGAACAGCCCGCTGACCTTCACGTGGACGGCCGGCGTCGGCACGCTGGGCACGCCCATCCACACCTCCACCACCAGCGAGGTCCCCTGGACGTCCCCGAGCTGCCTCGCGTGGGGCCAGCAGCCCCTCATCACCGTCACGGTGCGCAACGGTCTGGGCCTGACCACGTCCACGCAGTTCGCGCTCACGGGCCTGGCGGAATGCGGTCCCATGGGCTGGAGCAGCACGGCGCACATGGCGTTCGCGCGGTTGAAGCACACCGCCACGGTGCTCCAGGACGGCCGGGTGCTCGTGGCCGGCGGCTTCAACAACTCGACGCCCACGAAGGACGCCCTGGCCTCGGCGGAGATCTATGACCCGGTCACGGGCACGTGGCAGCCCACCGGCGGCATGGTCGTGCCTCGCACCCAGCACACCGCGACGCTGCTGCCGGATGGCCGTGTGCTCGTGACGGGGGGGCAGCTCGTCGCCAACAGCACCACCAACTCGCTTGCCTCCGCGGAGCTGTATGACCCGGAGACGGGGACGTGGACCGTCGCCGCCAGCATGGGCGCCGCACGCGACTACCACTACGCCCTCCTGCTGGAAACGGGCCGGGTGCTGGTGCTGGGCGGCGAGCAGTGGCTGGGCGGCAACCGGACGAAGCTCGCCAGCGCGGAGCTGTATGACGTCGCCACCAACAAGTGGCTCCCCACCGGAAGTCTCACCATCCCGCGCTACTTCGCCGCCGCGTCGTTGCTGCCTTCGGGGCAGGTGCTGGTGTCGGGAGGGGAGAGCCCCACCGGGGGATATTCCGCGACCGCGGAGCTGTACACGCCCTCCACCGGCACCTGGAGGCCCACGGGCTCCATGGCCGTGAGCCGCCGCTTTCACGCGCAGACGACGCTTCCGGACGGCCGCGTGCTGGTCACGAGCGGGTACGGGTCCCCTTCGGGCACGGGCTGGACGACGACGGCCGAGCTCTACACGCCGGCCACGGGGCAGTGGAGCAGCGCGGGAAACCTGGCCTTCGGCCGCGTGGACCACACCGCGACGGTGCTGCCCTCGGGCCGGGTGCTCATCGCCGGTGGGTTCGCCTACATCACCAACGGCTCCTACCACACGAACATCGCGGAGATCTTCGACCCGGCCCTGGGCACCTGGACGCGCACGGCCAACATGCTCATCCAGCGTCAAGGTCACTCGGCGACCCTGCTGTCCACGGGCAAGGTGCTGGTGGCGGGCGGCTACTACGGCGCCACCTACAGCTCCGCGGAGCTCTACACGGAGTAGGGGCGTTCCCTCCCAACCCGCGGGCCCGGGTGTGCCCGCACCGGGGCCTGGGTCCCGCGTCCAAGGCAGGCAGGCGTTCAGGGCGGGCGCGCAGGTCGTATTCGCGCGCACCCTCTCATTGGCACCGCGAAGCCGTTTAGACTGCGGGCCGACATGGGCGACAAGCTGGGATTGACGCTGGTCCGCAAGGGCCTCCTGACGCAGGCGCAGCTCGACCAGGGCATGAGCGCGCAGCTCGTGCACGGAGGCCGGTTGGGCTCCCGGCTCGTGGAGCTGGGGTTCCTCGACATCGAGACGGTGGGCATGGTGCTGGGGGAGTTGACCCGGTTGCCCGTCGCGATGGAGGCGGACTTCGACGCCGTCACCGACGCGACGCTGAAGCTGCTCAACGCGGATCAGGCGGAGAAGCACCAGGCGTTCCCGCTCGCGGTGGAGGGCCGGCGGCTGAAGGTCGCGATGGCCAACCCGCTGGACCTGCAGACCACGGATGCGCTCGGGTTCATCACCGGCATGCGCATTGTCCCGTACGTGGTGCCGGAGCTGCGGCTGTTCCACTACCTGAGCCTGCGCTACGACATCGACCGGCCGACGCGCCCTCTGAAGCCGGCCATTCCGCTGCCCGCGCGCCGTTCGGTGTCCATGGCGGCGGTGGCCCCTGTCGCCATGGCGGCGCCGGTGGTCGTGCCGCCGCCGGCCATGCCGCCTCCGCCCGCGCCCGTGCGCGCGGAGCCCGAGGTCGCGGGGATGTTCGGCGGGCTCGCGCCGGGACAGTTCCTCAGTGATGACTCGGAGGAGCAGGAGTCCGACGCGGACCTCGCCGAAGCGGCCATTGTCGGCGAGGAGCTTCCGGACATCGTGATGGGCGAGCCGGTGCGGGCTCCGCCGGTCATCGAGATGGCTCGGCCCGCTGGGAGTCCTCCGGCCGCGCCGCCGCGGCTGGTGGCACAGCCTCCGGGCATGGTGGCCCGGCAGGGTGCGGCGGGCGGGCTTCCGCCAGCGGCTCCGGGGATGCCGGCGCCTGGGCCGGTGGCGATGGCTCCTGGAGTGCCTGTGGTTGCGCCGATGGGAGTCGCGCCTGGAGCGGTTCCGCCGGTGGGAGTCGCGCCGATGGGAGTCGCGCCTGGAGCGGTTCCGCCGGGTGCCGGAATGCCTCCGCGTGCGGCACCTCCGCCGGGAGCCCAGCCTCCCGGGATGATCGGGCGGGCGGGTCCCGTGCCTCCGGCGGTTCGGCCTTCTGCGACGGGGATTCCCGCTGTACCGAAGACTCCGCCTCCGGGCATGCGTCCCGCCGCTCCCGGTGCGCCGGGGCCGCGACCGGTGGGGCCTCCGGGCGCACCAATGCCTCCAGGCGCGCCGATGCCGCCGGGCATGGTCCGCGCAGGGCCTCCGCCGGGAGTTCCGGGCATGCCTCCGGGAGCGGCGCCTCGGCCCCCGCCGGGCGCGCCCCCTCCGGTGATGATGACTCCAGGTGGCCCGGGGCCTGTTCCTCCGGGACAGCGGCCTCCGACCGCGCCTGGAGTTCCCGGTGTCGGGGCTCCTCCGGGTGCGCGTCCGATGGTGCCTCCGGGTGCCATGCCGCCGAATGCCGTGCAGGGACGTCCTGTCGTCGCGGGTGGCCAGCCCCTTCCTCCGGGTGCGCCGCCGCGGCAAGGGCCTCCATCCGGAGCCGTGCCTCCGGTTGCAGCTGGCGCGCCGGGTGTCGCCGTGCCTCCTCCTGGTGCTCCGGCGTTTGTTCCGCCGTCTCGTCCAGGTGCTCCAGGTCCTGTCGCCGTGCCTCCGCCGGGAACTCTGGCCGCGATGGCCCAGGGAGCGACGAGTGTGCCGCCCGGAAGCCTGTCGTCCGCGACGGCGGCTCAAGTGGCGTCTGGCCCGGCGAACGGAGCCCAGGGCCTGTCTGGCGTAGCGAATGCCTCTCAAGGCAGTGCGCCGGCCATCGCGCCTCAAGGTCTGTCTGGGGACGCGAGTGCCACCGTGGGCGCGCAAACGGCCCAGGCTTCGCCCGTTGCGACCTCCCCAGAGGGGACAGCGCTGGCAGGGATTGCCCAGGACGTGGTGGGTGTCTCAATTCCTGTCATGGAGCCGTCTTCCGGTGGAGCCCAGCCCCCAGCGGCTCGACGTCCGTCCGGAGTGAACCGAGCCATCACGGCGGCCGTTGTGGACGCGGCTCCCGTGGTGGCCTCCGTCGAGGAAGTCCTGGCCGCCAGCGACTCGGTGCCGGACCTCGGAGGAGCGTGGGGGGATGCATTCGCGGACGCCTCTTCTTCGAAGCAGGTCGTCTCGGATGCATCGTTGAAGGCCGACGCCGCCAAACCCTCTCCGAGCTCATCATTGTCCGAGCTGGTGCTGGACGCCGAGCTTCTCGTCGACGCCGACGTCAGTCCGAGTTCTGAGCCGCTCGACGTCGCACCTGTCGCAGCCGCCCCCGAGATGACGCCCGAGCCCGCGGCGGTCCTGACCGGGGATGAGCTCTCCGACGCCATCCTCGAAGACGTGGACGCCGTGTCCGCGGAGCCGCCCGTCGCGACCGCCACGGAAGCCGCGGGCGTCCTCGACGTCGAGGACGTGATGTCCGCCGAGCCGCAAGAGGCGCCGGTCGCCGAAGCTCCGGACGTCCTCGAAGTCGCAGAGGTGATGTCCGCCGAGCCGCAGGCCGCCGCAGTCGCGGACATCCTCGAAGTCGAAGAGGTGATGTCCGCCGAGCCGCAGGCCGCCGCAGTCGCGGACATCCTCGAAGTCGAAGAGGTGCTGTCCGCCGAGCCGCAGGCCGCCGCAGCCGCGGACATCCTCGAAGTCGAAGAGGTGCTGTCCGCCGAGCCGCAGGCCGCCGCAGCCTCGGACGTCCTCGACGTCGAAGAGGTGCTGTCCGCCGAGCCGCAGGCCGCCGAAGTCGCGGATGTCCTCGACGTCGAGGACGTGATGTCCGCCGACCCGCACAAGCCCCAGGCCGCCGAAGCCGTGGACGTCCTCGAAGTCGCAGAGGTGATGTCCGCCGAGCCGCACGAGCCCCAGGCCATTCCCGAGGCGGAACCCATCTGGGACGCCGCGCCCGACGCATCCACGGCTGGCGCGAAGGAAGCACCCGCGCAGGACCCAGTCCCCGCACCTGCCGCCGCTGACACTCCGAAGGATGGCGGGCTGTTCGAGGCGACGGAACTCGAGGCCGTCCCGGAAGCGCCCGTCGCCATCGAAGCCTCGAAGCCGGAGCGCCTCCCCACGGAGGTGTCCGTCTCCACGGAACCTTCTCCTGAATCGGAGGCATCGGACACGTCTGTCATTGCCGCCCCCGCCACGCAGGACGCCGAAGCCGACGCGCTCGAGTTCAGCCTCGCGGGAGACTCGCAGAAGCCCGCCGCGTCCCCGGAAGCCGAATCCTCCGAGTCCTGGCAGGTCGCCGCCGCTCCGAAGTCCGACGCCGCGATCCCCGCTCCTCCGGCGGAGGTCCCCAACCCCGCGCCCACCGAGGAGCATCGAGCCGAAGTACCCCCGGAGTTCGAAGTCGCCCTCGTCTCCCCCGCGGAAGCGGCACCCGAACCCGCTGCCCCACAGGCGGAAGCCCCCAGCCTCACGGCCGCTGAAGAGCCCGTGGCCCTGCCGAAGCCGCGCCTCGTGGGCGCGCCCCCGGCGCCCGCCCGCGACCGGACGCCCATCGCGCTCGACGACCTGCCCACCTCCTCCGAGGAACCCATGCAGCTCGCCTCCACGTGGGAGTTCGTGGGCTGGCAGGGTGGCGGGGAAGGGGAGGGCGCCGTGGGCCACAGCCCGGAGACCACCTGGGCGGACCGCGTCGTGGACCTGGACGTCCCCGCCGCCGCGCCCGCTGCCTCCGAGGACGGCGTGGCCCTGGCCTCCGCGTGGGAGTTCATGCAGCAGCCGTGGCAGCCGCAGGCCGCCGCGGAGGTCGATCCCGCCCAGGCCCTGCTCGCCGCCGCCAGCGCGTCCACCGACACGCCGCCGGACGGTCCCGCCGTCACCGCCGAACAGGTCCTCTCCGCGCTCGACACCGCGGACTCGCAGGGCATGGTCGGCAAGGTGCTGCTGGCCTATAGCGCGGGCCGCTTCCGCCGGGCCTTCCTCCTGGGTGACAGCTTCGGGCTCGCGCGCGTGGGCCGTGCCTGGGGTCCGGGCAGCGACCGTCCGGAGGTCACCGCGCTCAAGGTGGACCTGGACACGCCGTCCCTCTTCACCTCCGCGCTGAACGGCCCCAGCCCCAGCGTCTTCAGCGCCCCGCAGGTCCCTCAGGACGAGGCCATCTTCTCCGCGCTGTGCGGCGAGTCCGAGTCCCACCTGCTCGTCTTCCCGCTGCACTCGCGCGGCCAGCCCGTGGCCTTCTTCGTCGCCGAGCACGGCCCCGCGCCCCTGGAGGTCGCCATGCTGGAGGAAATGGGCCGCATCGCGGACAGGGCCGTGGAGATCTGCACCCGCCTCCATCGCTTCCCCTGAAACACGAAGGGCTCCGGAGCTTGAAGCCCCGGAGCCCTTTCTCACTTCAGCTCAAGACAGCCGCGGCGCTCAGCTGCAGCCCGTCGTCGTGCCGCAGTTCGTGCACTTGTAGCAGGCGCCGCTGCGCACGGTGATGGCGCCGCACTGGTGGCAGGGCGGGGCGTCCGCCTGGTTCAGGTACGTGCTGCGCGAGTTCATCGCGGACAGCTGCAGCGTCCCCACCTGCGCCGGCACCGCCGCCTGCGTCACCGGCTCCGGACGGGCCTCCTCCACCGGCGTCACCTCCACGTCGTCCGCGCAGGGCTCCGTGGGCAGGAACTTCAGCGACAGCCACCGGAAGATGTAGTCGGTGATGGACTTGGCGATGGGGATGGCCGGGTTGCCCGTGAAGCCGCTCGGCTCGTAGCGGGTGTGGCAGAACTTGTCCGCCAGCACCTGCAGCGGCACGCCGTACTGGAGCGCCAGCGACACGCTGGTGGCGAAGCTGTCCATCAGGCCGCTCACCACCGAGCCCTCCTTCGCCATGACGACGAAGAGCTCGCCCGGCTTTCCGTCCTCGTACATGCCCACCGTCAGGTAGCCCTCGTGGCCGCCGATGGAGAACTTGTGCGTGATGGACTGCCGCTCGTCCGGCAGCCGGCGGCGCAGCGCCTTGGGCTCGGGCGTCACGGCGGGGGCGGGCTCCGCCACCGCGCGGCGGGACTCCGGAGCCTTCTCGGGGGCCTTGTCCTGCGACGTGTTGAGCGGCTGCGTGCGCTTGCACCCATCGCGGTACACCGCGACGGCCTTCAGGCCGCTGCGCCACGCCTCGATGTACGCCTTCTCGATGTCCTCCACCGAGGCGTCATTCGGCAGGTTCACCGTCTTGGAGATAGCGCCGGAGAGGAACGGCTGCGCCGCGGACATCATCTCGATGTGGCCCATCCAGTGGATGCTGCGCTGGCCCTTGGACGGCTTGAACGCGCAGTCGAACACCGCCAGGTGCTCCGGCTTCAGGTGCGGAGCGCCCTCGATGGTGTCGTGCTTGTCCAGGTACGCGATGATGTCCTGCGTCTGCGTCTGCGGGTAACCCAGCTTCTCCAGCGCCAGCGGCACCGTCTGGTTGACGATCTTCAGCATGCCGCCGCCGACCAGCTTCTTGTATTTGATCAGCGCGATGTCCGGCTCGATGCCGGTGGTGTCGCAGTCCATCATGAAGCCGATGGTCCCCGTGGGCGCCAGCACCGTCACCTGGCTGTTGCGGTAGCCGTGCTCCATGCCGCGCGCCAGCGCGTCGTCCCACGACTCCTTCTGCGCCGCGTGCAGCTCCGCGCTCACGCCGTCCGCGGGCAGCTGGTACGCCGCCTTGCGGTGCTTGCGGATGACCCCCAGCATGGGCTCCGCGTTGTTGCCGTAGCCCGCGAACGCGCCCTGCTTCTCCGCGATGCGCGCGCTCGTCGCGTACGCCTCGCCGCACATCAGCGAGGTGATCGCCCCCGCCAGGTTGCGGCCGGCAGGGGAGTCGTACGGCAGGCCAGAGGCCATCAGCAGCGCGCCCAGGTTCGCGTAGCCCAGGCCCAGGGGACGGTAGTCGTGGCTGTTCTTCGCGATGCGCTCGGTGGGGTAGCGGCTGAAGCCGACGATGATCTCCTGCGCCAGCAGCACCACGTTCACCGCGTGCTTGAAGGCGGCCACGTCGAAGCCACCCTCCAGCGTGCGGAAGTGCATCAGGTTCAGCGACGCCAGGTTGCAGGCCGAGTCATCCAGGAACATGTACTCGGAGCAGGGGTTGGACGCGTTGATGCGCGCCGTGCCGGAGCACGTGTGCCACGCGTTCACCGTGGTGTCGTACTGGAGGCCCGGGTCGCCGCACAGGTGTGCCGCCTCCGCGATTTCACGGAACAGCTCACGGGCCTTGTAGGTCTCCAGCACCTGGCCGTCGCGCACCGCGCGCGTCTGCCACGGGCCGTCGTTCACCACCGCCTTCATGAAGTCGTCGGTGACGCGCACGGAGTTGTTGGAGTTCTGGAAGAACACCGACCCGTAGGCCTCGCCGTTGAAGGACGGGTCGTAGCCCGCCTCAATCAGCGCCCAGGCCTTCTTCTCCTCGTTCGACTTGCAGCGGATGAACTCGAGGATGTCCGGGTGCTCGGCGTTGAGGATGACCATCTTCGCCGCGCGCCGCGTCTTGCCGCCGCTCTTGATGACGCCCGCGAACGCGTCGAAGCCGCGCATGAACGACACCGGGCCGGACGCGGTGCCGCCGCCCGCCAGCAGCTCCTTGCTGCCGCGGATGCTGGACAGGTTGGAGCCCGTGCCGCTGCCGTACTTGAAGAGCATGCCCTCCGTGCGCGCCAACCCCAGGATGGACTCCATGTTGTCGTCCACGCTGTTGATGAAGCACGCCGAACACTGCGGGTGCTCCTCCACGCCCACGTTGAACCAGACGGGCGAGTTGAACGCCGCCTTCTGGCGCAAGAGCAGGTGCGTCAGCTCCGCGTGGAACGCCTCGCGGTCCACCGCCGACGCGAAGTAGTGCCCCTCTTCACCCCAGCGGGTGAGGGTGTCCACCACGCGCGCCACCAGCTTGCGCACGCTCGTCTCACGCTCGGGCGTGCCGGGCGTGCCCCGGAAGTACTTCGACGCCACGACGTTCGTCGCCAGCATCGACCAGGACTTGGGGACCTCGATGTCCTTCTGATCGAAGACGACCTTGCCGTCCTCGCCCTTGATGCTCGCGCTGCGGTACTCCCACGCCAGCTCGTCCGCCGGATCCACCCCGGGCGTCGTGAAGAAGCGCTCCACGGTCAGCCCCGTGGAGGCCACCGCGGCCTTGCCCTTCGCACGGCCGCCACGCCGCGACTCCCTGCCACCCACCACCGGCTTCCCACTCAGTTCCTTCTCCATGCCGCCCGCCTCCAGATCCACTGAGAGTGCTGATGCAAAATTTGCAAAATAGCCAACGCCGCGAGATCCCAGGGGATCCGATGATCACTTCCAGGCACGGGGACGGCAGCGTTGGGATGGTCCGGGATGGGCAGAATCCAGCGGGCCCACCGCTGGATTCCGGGCCCGGGCCTGACTGCCCACCCGCCGGGCGGGCGGATCCATATGATCGCTGGTGGGGTCCGTCAACATCCCCTGCTCCCCTATACCTAGTGTCAGGGCGCCTCTTACACACTTCATTTGGTGG
Organism: Corallococcus sp. AB045; assembly: GCF_003668895.1. NCBI lineage: Bacteria > Pseudomonadati > Myxococcota > Myxococcia > Myxococcales > Myxococcaceae > Corallococcus > Corallococcus sp. AB045. The sequence goes on along the minus strand of NZ_RAWN01000077.1, from coordinate 228 downwards.
TCGTTCCGAGGTGCGCTGATCTGCCTCCCAAGGTTGATCTAATAACCCTTGCCTCGGTGGCAACGGCTGCTGTGGCTGGCAATGTATGGCCATGACCATGCGAAATCGGACAGGAGGGGAAGGGCGCCTGTCCAAGCGCTTGTGATCACTGACGGATGTTTGCTGGCAGTCCGTGCGCCGAGCGTAGGGGCGCTTTGGAGCCCCCGCGACAAGGGGGCCGGGCGGGGC
>NZ_RAWN01000076.1:0-39848 GCF_003668895.1 Corallococcus sp. AB045 | reverse complement strand
TCGCGGGGGGCTCCAGGAGGGTGGGGACGTCCCATCATCCGGGAGGCACCGGGGCGCGACAAGCCACCCAGGCCCGAGGTTTCAGTTCACGTCGACGATGCGGCCCTGGGCGTCGACGGCATAGGCCGCGTCGATGTCGAGCACGACGGGCTCCGGAGGAATGCCGCAGCGGTCGAGCCTGGCGGTGAAGAAGACGAAGTGGAGGTCGTCCTGCTTCACCACGGTGACGTCATAGGTGTCCTGGCGGGACAGGCAGCGCGCCAGGGCTTCATTGGGGCCGGAGGCCTTGGCACCGGGGGGCAGGAAGTCACTCAGCGCGACCTGGAGCGCCGCCAGCGCCGGCCCATCCAACTTCATGGCCCCCTCGCCTGGCGCGGGGAACCGCACGCGGGCCGCTTCCTCAGCGGGGGCGCGGGGCGGCCGGGTGTACCGGTGGTAGCCGAACAGCGAGCAGCCGGACAACACGCCGCACAGCGCGACGATGAAGAGAGGGGAGCGTGTCATGGCACCCAGTCCTGTCCGGGACGCAGCTCAATGTGTCCCTGGTCATTGGGCACATCGCCAATGGGAACCCACGCTCCCGAGCGCAGCGCGGAGACGACGCGGTTCACGTGGTCGAAGGCATAGGCCCGGCACTCCCCGTTCTTCTCCCGATAGAGCATCAGCAGTTGGCGGTGGAGGACCTTCCCGGTGCCCTGATCCACGATGCGCGTGGGGTACCGGATGGTCGCGGCGCTGAGGTCGCGAGGGGAGAAGCGCCGGTTGTGGGGATGTGAGTGGTCGCCCCCCAGGATGAGCGCGTCCGGATGGGAGGGGTCGTTCAGTGATGAGGGGATGAAGCAGTACTTGTCCCCATTGGGGCGGGTCCCACCGAGGTCTGAGAGGTAGCTCAGGTAGTACGCCTGCTCCTTCTGGGAGAAGTAGTGCAGCGCGCAGTACTCCATTCCGTAGGGGCCGGAGGACGCACCGGGCTGCCCGGTCATCAGCTCACACGTGTGTTCCGCGAGCGCCTCCAGCGACTCGAAGGGTCCCGCGAGGGGGCCGTCCACCTCAAGCCCTCCACCGGGGAGCTCGCGGAAGCGCACCGCCGGGTTCGGCGTGGAACAGCCCATCATCACCGCGACCCATACCCATGGGGCAGCCCGACGGCTTCGCTGTATCCCCATGTGCGGTGTCCTGGTGGGAAGAGGCTCTCCTGCGGCTCGTTCATTATCAGGTTAATTCGTGTAAATAAAGACTAGTTGGTTGAACCGGACAAGCTGGACGCAAGAGGAAGGCAGCTCCGGCCGTCACCGTATGTCGACGATGCGGCCCTGCCCGTCGATGAGATAGGTGGCGCCCGCGTCCAGAATCACGGCGTCGGGTGGCATCTCGTCGCAGCGGTCGAGGTTGGCGGAGAAGGCGATGACGTACAGGTCGTCGTTCACCTTCTGGAGCCTGACGTCGTAGACGTCCCGACGACTGAGACAACGGACCAGCCGTTCGTGATTGCCGCTGGCCTTCGCTCCTGGGGGGAGGAAGTCCGCCAGCGCGACCTGGAGCGCGGCCAGGGTTGGCCCTTCCAACTCGTTCGTCGTCTCGAAGGTCAGCGGGTCCCGGATGCGCTCTCCCTCTTCGCGAGGAATGCGCTCGGGGCGCTCGTACTTGTAGTAGCCGAAGGAACCGCAGCCCGGGAGCAGGGCACAGGCCGCGACTCCCAGGAGGAGCGGGACCAGGCGCCGCATTCGCGTGGGCACATTCATGGTCGGGCGTCTCCGGTAAAAGGCCGAACACTACCTGTGGGATTGCAAGGTGACAACAGGACGTAGACGGTCCAGGAGCGCACCTTCCCCTTTCCTCCGGCGTGCGCTCCTCCGTCCGCCGGTCCGCACTCGTGGGCTCCCAGAGGTCGGCCCGTGAACAGCGCTGTTCCCCACGTGCGCGGGATGCTCCCCGGAGCCGCGCGTGCGCATTAACACGGGCGCACATGGCTCAATCGATTGAAGCACGGTCCCAAGCGCCCCGGCTGGGTGCGTGGGTGGAGGGTTCCTCGGTGCGCTGGCGCGTCTGGGCGCCCGGCCACCAGGGCGTGGACGTCGTCCTCTACGACGCGGAGGACCGCGTCCTGCGCAAGGTGCCGCTCACCCCGGAAGCGGACGGCTGCTTCGGCGGCGCGCTGCCGGACCTGGCAGAAGGCTCGCGCTACAAGCTCAGCGTGGATGGCGGAGACCCGTTCCCCGACCCGTGGTCGCGCTCGCAGCCGAAGGGCGTGCACGGCCCGTCGGAGGTGGTGGGCTCCGACCACGGCTGGTCGGACTCGCACTGGAAGGGGCCGGATCCGCGGGCGCTGGTCATCTACGAGGTGCACGTGGGCACCGCCACGCCGGAGGGCACCTTCGAGGCCTTCATCCCGAAGCTCGCCCACCTGCGCGAATTGGGTGTGAACACGCTGGAGCTGTTGCCGGTGGCCAGCTTTCCGGGGACGCGCAACTGGGGCTACGACGGCGTGGACCTCTTCGCGCCGCAGGCCACGTACGGCGGGCCGAAGGGGCTGCGCAAGCTCATCGACGCGGCGCACGCGCACGGGCTCGCGGTGCTCATCGACGCCGTCTACAACCACTTCGGACCGGACGGGAACTACCTGCGCGCGTACTCGCCGCACTACTTCACCGGCAAGCACCACACGCCCTGGGGCGACGCGGTGAACTACGACAGCGAGGGCAGCCGCTTCGTGCGCTCGCTGGTGCTCTCCAACGTGGAGATGTGGATCCGCGACTACCACGCGGACGGCCTGCGCCTGGACGCGGCGCACGCGCTGGTGGATGACGGCCAGCCGCACCTGCTCGCCGAACTCGTGGAGCGCGCCCACGCCGCTGGCTCCGGCCGCCGCGTGGTCGTCATCGCCGAGGACGAGCGCAACGAGCGCAAGCTCGTCACGCCCGCGTCCGAGGGCGGCTACGGCCTGGATGGCGTCTGGGCGGATGACCTGCACCACCAGCTGCGGCGCGCCTTCGCGGGCGACCACGAGGGCTACTACCAGGACTACACGGGCAGCGCGGAGGACCTGGCCGCGACGCTGCGGCAGGGGTGGTTCTACACGGGCCAGAAGTCGAAGAACCTGGGCCACGCGCGCGGCACGGACCCGAAGGGGCTGGGACCGTGGCACTTCGTCCACTGCATCCAGAACCATGATCAGGTGGGCAACCGGCCCTTCGGCAACCGCCTGTCGGAGGACGTGTCGCCGGCCGCCTACCGCGCCATGAGCACGCTGCTGTTGATGTCGCCCTTCACGCCGCTGCTCTTCATGGGGCAGGAGTGGAACGCGCGCACGCCGTTCCTCTACTTCACGGACCACAACGCGGAGCTGGGCAAGCTCGTCACGGAAGGGCGCCGCAAGGAGTTCGCCGGCTTCTCGCGCTTCAAGGGTGAAGAGGTGCCGGACCCGCAGGCCCGCGACACCTTCACCCGCTCCACGCTGGACTGGGGCGAGCTGGACAACGCGGAGGCCGCGGGCGTGCACACGCTCTACAAGGAACTCCTGCGCCTGCGCGCCACGGAGCCCGTGCTCACCAGCCGTCAGGGCACGCACGACGCCCGAGCGCTGGGGCCGGACGCGTTCGTGCTGGAGCGCCGCGCGGAAGGGGACACGTTCCTCATCTTCGTGAACCTGAGGGGCTCGCTGGTGCACACGCTGCCCACGCACGCGAGCGCGGGCATCGTCATGTGGAGTGAGACCCCGCGCTACGGCGGCACCGTGGAGGCGTCTCCGCTCACCGGCAACGTCGTGCGCCTGGAAGGCCCCTCCGCAGCGGTGGTGAAGCTGCGCGAGTAGCCCGCACGCAAAGGCAGACACTGTTTCACGCATGGCCCGTCACCCCGGAAGCAGGTGAGGCGGGCCGCCGTGTTTCCGGTCCGTGAAACAAACCCAGACAAGGAATGCCCTCGGGGCCAGGCCGGTACTCGGCCGCCAGGAGGAAGCACCTTGTCTCAATCTCATCCATCGCCGTGGAAGCGGCACGTCACCACCGCGAGCGCGCTCCTGCTGCTCGGGGCCGCCGCACCGGCGCTCGCCGCGTCGGGTTTCACCGCCGTCACCGCCAGCGGGAATGACGGCAACCTGCCGTCCGCCACCATCGACGCCAACCTCACTACGCGCTGGTCCAGCGACGGCGTGGGGCAGTGGCTCCGGGGCGACCTGGGCAGCGTGAAGTCGCTGTCCGCGGTGGACATCGCCTGGCACCGGGGCAACGAGCGGACCAACACGTTCGTCCTCGCCACGTCCACGGACGGCACCACCTGGTCCACGGCCGTGTCCACGACGTCGTCCGGCACCACCGCGAACTTCGAGCGCTACAGCTTCACCGCGCGCAACGCCCGCTACGTGCGCGTCACCGTCAACGGCAACTCCGTCAACACCTGGGCCAGCATCGCGGAGTGGGCCGCCATCACCGGCACCGACACGCCCACGTCCGGCAAGGACCGCTTCGGCGTCACCATGCTCTACCCCTCGAAGTCCGGGGGCGAGGCGTGGACGCTGGCGGACAACGCGCTGGCGGACACGCGCTTCGACCCGCAGGACACCATCACCCGCAACAGCGACGGCTCCTGGAAGATGAAGGACAAGCAGGTGCGGATGAGCGTCTTCACGTCCACGGGCTACGACGACCGGAAGATTCCCACCTACGACCGGGACGTGCTCGCGAGCCGCGGCTACATGCAGGCGCCGAACGACTGGAAGAACATCGAGATGACCGGCTTCGTGAAGGTCAACGCGGTGGCCGACGTGAAGGACAACTTCGCGTGGTACGCGCGCGGCGGGAAGCACAACGACAAATACTCCGGCTGCGAGGGCAGCAGCTACAAGGCGGGCCTGCACTATGACGGCCGCGCCCGCTGGGAGAAGGAGACGTGGCACGTCTCCTACGACCAGACGCCCTACGTCACCGCCACCTCCGCGCTGAAGGGCCGCTGGGTGGGCTTCAAGGCCGTCATGCGCAACGTCACCGCCAGCAGCCAGACGGCAGTGAAGCTGGAGCTGTACGTCAACGAGAACGCGGACAAGGTGACGTGGAAGAAGGTCTACGACCACACGGACGCCGGCAAGTGGGGCGGCGACGCCCAGCACTGCGGCGGCGCCGTGCCCGCCGCGCCGATTACGTGGGGTGGCCCCATCGCGGTGTTCCGCTGGGACAGCGCGACGGACGTGGACTTCAAGTGGCTGAGTGTCCGCGAAATCCAGCCCTGAACCCCGCGTGAAACCAGACCCGCACGCGGCCTGACGCAGGACGGCAGGCCGCGCGCCGGGCGGGCGGGGAGGCCCCGGTGGAGGTGTCCCGGCCCTCGGGAGACGGGGCTTTCCATCGACAGGGGGCGCCAGGGTGGGCAGCATGGCGCCGCCATGAACGTCGACCAAGCCCTCGCCTCGTCCGAGCGCATCTGGGAGCAGGAAATTGTCCCGGCGCTGGAGCGCTACATCCGCATCCCCAACAAGTCGCCCGCCTTCGACCCGGACTGGGTGAAGTCCGGCCACATGGAGCAGGCCGTCCAGCTCATCGCCGACTGGTGCCGCGCGCAGGCCACGCACCTGCCGGGGCTGACGGTGGAGGTGGTGCGGCTGAAGACGGCGGACGGCAAGGACCGCACGCCGGTCATCTACATGGAGGTGCCGGGCACGCGCGGTGACGACACCGTGCTGCTGTACGGCCACCTGGACAAGCAGCCGGAGATGACCGGCTGGCGTGAAGGCCTGACGCCGTGGACCCCCGTGCGCGAGGGCGACAAGCTCTACGGACGAGGCGGCGCGGATGACGGCTACTCCGCGTTCGCGTCGCTGTCCGCGCTGCGCCTGCTCAAGGAACAGGGCGTGCCGCACGCGCGCTGCGCCATCGTCATCGAGGCGTGCGAGGAGAGCGGCAGCTACGACCTGCCCGCGTACATCGAGGCGCTGGCGCCGCGCATCGGCAAGCCGTCGCTGGTGGTGTGCCTGGACTCGGGCTGCGCGAACTACGAGCAGCTCTGGATGACCACCAGCCTGCGCGGCATGGTGGCCGGCAACCTGCGCGTGGACATCCTCACGGAGGGTGTGCACTCCGGTGACGCGACGGGCGTGGTGGCGTCTTCGATGCGCATCATGCGGATGCTGCTGTCGCGCGTGGAGGATGAGGCCACGGGCCACATCAAGGTGCAGGCCCTGCACACGGAGATTCCGGAGGGCCGGCGCCAGCAGGCGAAGGCCGCCGCCCAGACGATGGGCGACGAGCTGTTCTCGAAGTTCCCCTGGGTGGAGGGCGCGAACCCGGTGACGACGGACGGCGAGGAGCTGGTGCTCAACCGCACCTGGCGGCCGGCGCTGGCGCTGACGGGCGTGGAGGGCGTGCCGGGCCTGGCGAGCGCGGGCAACGTGCTGCGCCCCTTCACGACGTGGAAGCTGTCCATGCGCATCCCGCCGCGCGTGGACCCCAAGGCGGCCGCGAAGGCGCTGAAGGAGACGCTGGAGAAGGATCCGCCGTACGGCGCGAAGGTGTCGTTCGAAGGCGACAAGGCGTCGGTGGGCTGGGACGCGCCGCCGCTGGCCGGCTGGCTGTCGAGCGCGGTGGAGTCCGCGTCCAAGGCGTGCTTCGGCAAGCCCGCGATGGCGATGGGCGAGGGTGGCACCATCCCGTTCATGGGCATGCTGGGTGAGCGCTTCCCGGAGGCGCAGTTCCTCATCACGGGCCTGCTGGGGCCGGGCAGCAACGCGCACGGGCCCAATGAGTTCCTGCACATCCCCACGGGCAAGAAGCTGACCGCCGCGGTGGCGAGCGTCGTCGCCGACCACTTCAAGCGGTAGTGCCTCACCGGAGGACGGGGCCGTCCGCGCCCCGTCCTCCTTCCGAGCCTGCGAGCCTGGCCTTCCGGAGCATTCCATGTCGAGCAAGCCCCGCCGCACCGGCCACGTCCGTTCGCAGCCCCTCATCGCGGTGCGCGACGTGGAGGCGAGCAGCCGGTGGTACCAGGCGGTGCTCGGCTGCGAGAGCGGGCACGGCGGGCCCGAGTACGAGATGCTGCTGAACAACGGCGAGCTCGTGCTCCAGCTCCACGCGTGGGACCTGGATGAGCACGCGAACCTGATGGGGCCGGACTCGGCGCCAAAGGGCCACGGCGTGCTGCTCTGGTTCGAGACCACGGACTTCGACGCGTGCGTGGAGGCGGCGCAGGCGCTGAAGGTGGAGTGGGTGGAGGCGCCGCACGTGAACCCGAACTCGCGCCGCTGGGAGTTCTGGGCGAAGGACCCGGACGGCTACGTCGTCGTCGTGGCAGCGGAGTCGCGAGCGAAGCGCTCCTGACGCGCTTCACCCGGGCAGTGCTTGTCCGCCGGACCGGCGGCACGGAGCGGCGCCTCAGCGCCCCGTCTTGATGCCCAGCGAAGACCCGGACGGCGGCTTCTTCGGCTGGGGCGAGGGCCGCGCCGCCCGCTTCTGGAGCGCCACCGCCACCGCGGGCGCGTCCGCCGCGGACATCTGCCGCGTCACCGGCTCGTAGCCGTTGAGCGCGAGCGTCACCGCCACCGACGGCTCCCCGGGCACCAGCGGCAGCGCCACCGGCGTGATGCCGCGCTCCTCGCCCGCCACCTGCACCGTGGCGCCGGGCGGCTCGCTCGTCACCATCAGGCGCACCGGCTGGGGCGCCGTGTTCTGCTCGGGCGTCTCCGGTGGCGTCGGATGCGTGGGCGTCTCCGGCGTGCGGCCCTGCACTTCATCGGGGGGCCGCGTGGCCACGACCGGGGGCGGCGTCACCGTCTCGGAGCCGCCGCGCACCAGCACCACCGCCGCGCCGCCCACCACCAGCGCCACGCCGCCCACCACGAAGGGCAGCCATGCGCGCCGCTTCGGCGGCTCCGGCATCAGGGCCGCGGTGTTCCGCGTCTTCTCCGGCTCCACGCGCGTGGGCGGACGGGACGGCGGCCCCACCAGCTTCGACGCACGCGAGCCGGCCTGCCCCCGCGCACCCGACGTGGGCATCCCGTCCCGCGACGAGTTGGACTGCGAGTCCAGGTCCACGTCCTCGGCCAGCTGATCCAACTTCGCCGGGTCTGCTTCCGTGGCGATGCGGTCCGCGTACAGCTCCCGCAGGTACGCGGCCAGGTGCGCGCTGCTGGACGGCAGCCGCAGGTTGAGCGTCCAGTCCTCCAGCGCCAGGCGGAACGCGGCGCAGTCCGCGTAGCGGCCCTCCGGCGTGGGCGCCAGGGCCTTGAGGACAATCTCATCCAGGCCCGGCGGCAGCTTCGGGTTGAGCTGCGACGGCGGCGGCACCTGGCAGTCGCGCACCAGCCGCAGCGTCATCAGGTCCGTGTCGCCCTTGAAGAGGCGCATGCCGGTGAGCAGCTCCCACATCACGACACCGAGCGCGAACTGGTCGCTCCGGCCGTCCACCGCCATCCCGTTGGCCTGCTCCGGCGACATGTACGGGTACTTGCCCTTGAGCACGCCCGTCGCCGTCTGCTGACCGCTGGTGGCCGCCTTCGCCACGCCGAAGTCGATGACCTTCACGCCCCCGTCGAACCCGACGAGCACGTTCTGCGGCGACACGTCGCGGTGCACCAGCTTCAGCGGCTGGCCGTGCCCGTCCCTCGCACCGTGCGCGTAGGACAGCCCCGCCGCAGCGTCCGCGATGATTCGGACGACCAGGCCCACCGGCAGCGGGCGCTCCTGCTTGCGCGCGAAGCGGTCCAGCCGGCGCACGTCCTCACCCTGCACGTACTCCATGGCCAGGCAGTGCCGGCCCTCAATCTCCGAGAGGTCGAGGATGGTGATGAGGTTCGGGTGGGACAGCCGCGCCACCAGCCGCGCCTCGTCCAGGAACATCTCCAGGAACTCTTCGTCCTCGGCGAGGTGCGGCAAGATGAGCTTGAGGACGACCAGCCGCTCGAAGCCCGTCCCGTGCTCCCGGGCGAGGAACACCTGTCCCATTCCGCCCGAAGCGATTTTTCGAAGCAGCTCGTATTTCCCGAAGACCACCGCCATGGGTGTCCGGGAGGATACCGCGCTTTCTCACCGGGCGGGAAACAGCCGACCTCCAAAAAGACCGGGGTTCTGTCCAGCAGGGAGGGGCCCGCCTCCCTACCCGTTGAGGAGGCAGGCGGGCTACTGACGCCTAGGCCTTCATCTTGTAACCGGAGCGCAGCACCGCGTACGTGACGCCCGTCGCGACCGCCGCGGTGAGGGCGAGGATGGCCCCGCCCACGAGCGGTGAGAACAGGCCGCTGCCGAGCATGCCGTAGCGCAGCCCCTCCACCATGTAGACCATGGGGTTGAAGAGGCTGACGTGGTTCCACGGCGAGGGCAGCTCGCGCACCGAGTAGAAGACGCCGCCCAGGAACGTGAGCGGCAGCATCACGAAGGTGGGGAAGAAGTTGATCTGCTCGAACTTCTCCGCCCACACGGCGGCGAGCATGCCCAGCACGCTGAACACGTAGCTGGACAGCAAGAGGAAGTAGAGCGTCGCCAGCGGGTGCTCCAGGCTGAAGCCGGAGAACACCGCCGCCACCACCCAGGTGAGCAGGCCCACCACCAGGCCGCGCACCATGGCGCCGCCGATGAAGCCCACCATCAGCTCGCCGGGCCCCAGCGGCGCCACCAGCAGGTCCACCACCGTGCCCTGGATCTTGGTGATGAACAGCGACGAGGAGCTGTTGAGGAACGCGTTGTTCGCGATGCCCAGGAACACGAGGCCCGGCACGATGAAGTGCAGGTACGGGTGGCCTTCCACCTCGTGGATGCGGCCCGAAATCGAATAGCCGAAGACGATGAAATACAGCGTGGTGCTGATGAGAGGCGAGAGGACGGTCTGGCCCGGCACGCGCATGAAGCGCCGGACCTCCTTCGCGAACAGCGTCTGCATCCCGAGGACGTTCATGGGGTGTTTTTCGAAGGAGCGGGGTTTCAGGCGGCCTGCGAGGGGCGGCCACGGAGGATTTCGATGAGCACGTCTTCCAGGCGCGAGCGCCGCGTCTCCACCTCCGCGATGGGCAGCCCGTCCGCGTAGAGCGAGCGGAGCAGCTCACCGGAGGGCGCGCAGTTGTCGCGCTCCACGTAGGTGAGCGTGCGGCCGTCGGCGGAGAGGCTCGCGGCGAAGCGCGTGCCCGCGGCGGGCATGGCGGCCTGCGGTTCGGCGAAGGTCACGACGAGGCGCTTCTCTCCGAAGCGGCGCAGGAGCGCGGCCTTGTCCTCGGTCATGAGGAGGCGGCCCTCATTGATGATGCCCACGCGGTCCGCCAGCTCCTCCGCCTCTTCCAGGTAGTGCGTGGTGAGGACGATGGTGGTGCCCTCGCTGGCGATCTTCTTCACGTACGTCCACAGGTCTCGGCGCAGCTCCACGTCCACGCCCGCGGTGGGCTCGTCCAGGAACACGAGCTTGGGCTTGTGGACGAGCGCCTTGGCGATGAGCAGCCGGCGCTTCATGCCGCCGGACAGGGCGCGCGTGAGCGAGTCCTTCTTGGCCTGGAGGTTCAAGGCGGTGAGGACTTCATCGATGCGCGCGTCGTCGCGGGGCTGGCCGTAGTAGCCCTGCTGGATGCGCAGGGACTCGGCGACGGAGAAGAACGGGTCGAAGTTGATCTCCTGCGGCACGAGGCCGACCTGGTAGCGGGGCCCGGTGGGGTCCACGTCCAGGTCCTTGCCGAAGACCTTCATGGTGCCAGCGGACTTCTTCACCAGGCCGCACACACTGCCGATGAGGGTCGTCTTGCCGGCACCGTTGGGGCCCAGGAGGGCGAAGATTTCACCGGGGCGGATGGTGAGGTCCACGGCGTGGAGGGCAGTGAACTTTCCGTAGGCCTTGGAGAGGCCCTTCAGCTCCAGGGCGGGGGTCGTGGGCTCGGACATGGGGCGCTTCCTCTAACACCTTCGAATTGGGTTCGCTGGTCAGCGAGCAGGCGTTTTCGCTCCTGGACGCGTGACGCGCCCCGTCCAACCGGACACGGCGCTGACGCAGGCGCCTTGAGCCGGATGGGGCTCCCTGCTATCCGCTGGCCCCGCTCACGTCTTTTCGGCGAATCCCAGGAGGCCTTCCGCCATGGCCCAGAATTTCATCTTCACGATGCAGGACCTGCGCAAGGTCAAGAACGGCAAGGACATCCTCAAGGGCATCTACCTGTCCTTCTTCCCGGGCGCGAAGATTGGCGTGATTGGTCCCAACGGCTCCGGCAAGTCCACGCTCCTGCGCATCATGGCGGGGGTGGACACGGAGTTCTTCGGCATCGCGAAGCCGGACCCCACGGTGAAGGTGGGCTACCTGGCGCAGGAGCCGCAGCTCGACACGAAGCTGGACGTGAAGGGGAACGTGGAGCTGGGCCTGAAGGAGATCCGCCAGGCGCTGGACCGCTTCAATGAGGTGAGCGCGAAGTTCGCGGAGCCCATGGACGACGCGGCCATGGAGAAGCTGCTCGCCGAGCAGGGCAAGCTGCAGGACTTCATCGACTCCACGAACGGCTGGGAGCTGGACCGCACGCTGGAGATGGCGATGGACGCCCTGCGCCTGCCCCCGGGCGACGCGGACGTGACGAAGCTGTCCGGCGGTGAGAAGCGCCGCGTGGCGCTCTGCCGCATCCTCCTGGAGAAGCCGGACCTGCTGCTGCTGGACGAGCCCACCAACCACCTGGACGCGGAGAGCGTGGCGTGGCTGGAGCAGGCGCTGAAGGCATACACGGGGACCATCGTCTGCATCACGCACGACCGGTACTTCCTGGACAACGTGGCGGAGTGGATTCTTGAGCTGGACCGCGGCGAGGGGGTGCCCTGGAAGGGGAACTACTCCAGCTGGCTGGACCAGAAGCAGAAGCGGCTGGAGCTGGAGGAGAAGTCGGAGAGCCACCGTCAGAAGACGCTCAAGCGCGAGCTGGAGTGGGTGCGGGCGTCTCCGAAGGCGCGTCAGGCGAAGAGCAAGGCGCGCATCGCCGCGTACGAGGAGCTGTTCAACCAGTCGCAGCAGAAGCGGGACGTGACGGGCGAGGTGATGATTCCGCCGGGTCCGCCGCTGGGTGGGTTGGTGGTGGAGGCGAAGGGGCTGCGCAAGGCGTATGGGGACCGGCTGCTCATCGACGAGCTGAACTTCAAGCTGCCGCCGGGCGGCATCGTGGGCGTGATTGGCCCGAACGGCGCGGGCAAGACGACGCTGTTCCGGATGATGACGGGCACGGAGAAGCCGGACGCGGGCGAGCTGCGGATTGGCGAGTCGGTGGTGATGGCCTACGTGGACCAGAGCCGCGACTCGCTGGACGGTGAGCAGACGGTGTTCCAGGAGGTGAGCGGGGGGTTGGACCTCATCGACCTGGGCAAGGCGGGCACGGTGCCCAGCCGCGCGTACCTGTCGGGCTTCGCGTTCAAGGGCACGGATCAGCAGAAGCGGGTGAAGGACCTGTCCGGCGGCGAGCGCAACCGGCTGCACCTGGCGAAGATGCTCAAAGCCGGCGGCAACCTGCTGCTGTTGGACGAGCCCACGAACGACCTGGACGTGGAGACGCTGCGCAGCCTGGAGGACGCGCTCTTGAGCTTCGCGGGCTGCGCGGTGGTCATCAGCCACGACCGCTGGTTCCTGGACCGCATCGTCACGCACATCCTGGCGTTCGAAGGCGACAGCAAGGCCTTCTTCTTCGAGGGCAACTTCGAGGACTACGAAGCGGACAAGAAGAAGCGCCTGGGCCCGGACGCGCTGGAGCCGCACCGGATCCGCTACCGCCCGCTGACGAAGAGCTGAGATTGCCGTGTGTTGTGCTCCGCCCTGTGAGTGATTCCGGGGCGGAGGTGTCGTCGGGAGGAGGGTGCACGCGTGATCGAGAAGGTGCAGTTCCGCAACTTCAAGGCGTACCGCTCACTCGACCTGGACCTGGAGCCCTTCACCGTGCTGGTGGGGCCGAATGCTTCGGGCAAGACGACGCTGCTGGATGGCTTGCGGATGCCGACCATGCTTGCCCCTTTCAAGACGGCAGCAGGTGCATCTGAACTCATTCCGGCGAGCTTTATTTCGTTTGGAATCAACCAGCCAGCCGAGTTGGTCTTTCAGTCTCACTTGGAGCAAGTACCCGCCAAAGTGGTGCTCAAGGGAGTCGGATCGCCTATCCCCAGCATAGGTCACCAAGTGATGGAGGATATGGCGACCCCGGAGGAGGTAAGGCGCGCAAATCATGAGCTGCGCGAGTTCTTGCATACGGCAACGCTCCTGCGACTTGAAGCACGGAAGCTCGCGGACGCGTCGTATAGCGAGGAGCAGGTGCCCAAGGTTTCAAGGGACGGCACAGGACTGGCTTCCACGATTGCGTTCCTCAAGTTGAGCCATGAGGATCTGTTCGGAGAGATTGAATCGGCGCTGAGGCAGGTTGTGCCGTCCGTGCGGAAGATTCGCGTCGAGCGTGCTGCCGTCCAGCAGAGCAATTTGCGAACGATTGCGCTTGATGATCAGAAGACCCATGTGTCCGAGAAACGGACGCTCTGGGGAAATCGGATCGTGCTGGACATGCAGGGCGCCAAGGGTGTGCCAGCGGACTCCGTGGGCGAAGGCACGTTGATGGCACTGGGATTGTTGACCGTGCTGCTCGGACCCCGGCGACCCAAGCTTCTCCTCTTGGATGACATTGAGCTGGCGCTTCATCCCGTGGCACAGGGAAAGCTCATCGGGGTCCTGCGTACCATCCAGAAGAACGATCCCGAGTTGCAGATCGTGGCGACCAGCCACTCGCCCTTCATCCTGAACTACCTGAAGCCGGAAGAGATCCGGATGACCTTCCTGGCGGAGAACGGGTTCGCTCGCTGCGAGAAGCTCACGGCGCATCCCGAGTTCGAGAAGTGGAAGGATTTGATGAGCCCTGGGGAGTTCTGGAGCACCGTGGGCGAGAGCTGGATTGGCAAGGTGCCCGCGTCAGCGCCGCATGAGTGAGCCCGCATACGACTTCGGGGTGGTCTGCGAGGCCCGTGCGGACCGGGACACGGCCTGCATGCTTGCCGACCGTGTGCTGGTGGATGACATTGATTGGCTCGACGCGGACTTGCTGGACACCCAGCGCCGTTGGCGAGGGCTGACGCCTTCAGAGTCCTTCCTCCGGTGGGCCTCTGTGCGAGACGAAGCCAAGAAGGCCGGGCTCAAAGGCCTCTTTGGGCACTTTGGCAACAAGCCTGCTGAGCCGGATGCCCTGGTGGCTCGGCGCGCTCTTTTGCTGTTCGTGGATTCGGACACGAAGCCGCAAGCGGTCATGCTGATTCGTGACAGCGACGCGGATGAAAGCCGACGCCTTGGACTGGAGCAGGCTCGCGGAGACAAACCCTGGCCCTTCGCAGTCGTCATTGGAGTCGCAGAGCCCAAGCGGGAGTGCTGGGTTCTTGCCGGCTTCGACGCCAAGAAAGAAGAAGAAGACTCCCTGCGAAAGGTGGAACAGCGGCTCTCGTTCCATCCTGTTCGCGAGGCACACCGGCTGACAGCGAGTGAGCACGGCGCGAAGAACGACGCCAAGAAGGCGCTGGAAGAACTCACCTCCGGGAATCCTGTGCGTGAGCACGAATGTCTGCGCGACACTCCCTTGGAGGCGCTACGGGGGCGCGGCGAACGCGTCGGACTGAAGCAGTTCCTGGCCGAAATCAGCGAACGGCTGGTCCCCGTGATGGCCGGCTCCCGGCACGGTGGGAAGTAGACTTCAAGGCCTCTTCCCGTGGCCTTTTGGGGCAGCCATGACGCCCAGCGTGTTCCGAGTACTCCATGTCCATCGGCTGCCCACCCTGGGGGTGACGATCGCAGCGGTGGACGTCTTGTCTGGAGTGGTGGCGCCTGGCGCGCGAGCCTATGGGGCGGTCTCTGTCAGGCCTGTGGAGTTACTTGTGCGCTCCGTCGCGCTTGAAGGTGGACGCTCGTGGGTGGACGGAACGGTCACGCTCCAAATCGAGTTGATGGGGGCAGAGCCGCCCGAGGCTGTGGATGGAGCGGTCTTCGAAGTTCGCTAGTGTGGCGTCCAGGAGAGAGCCATGCGGAAGCGTTTACTCATCCGTGCCGTGGTCAGACTCTTGACGCCTGAAGAGGGTGGCTCCCAGGGGCCCATGGGAAAAGAGTTCAGGCCCAATTGGAACATTGGAAGCCGCGCCGACGATGGCCAGATGGCATTGGACGGCGGCTTCGTCACATTGGATGACGCCGGACCGCTTGTGCCGGGACAGGAGAAGGAGGCCGTCATCGAGCCGCTTCTGTCCGAGCCTTGGCTGCACGTGGCTCAGGGGATGGAGCTTCCGATGCATGCCGGGGCTCGAGTCATCGGTTCTGCTCGCGTCTTGGAAATTGTATGGGCTTGATGCGCGATGAGGATGTCTTGAACGTGCTTCGTGCGAAAGAGAAGCTGCTGACCCCAGTGGAACTCGCGGAGTTGCTTGGAGGCATGCTTGAAAATGGGATTTCGCATTCTGTGATTGTTTTCTATTTCAAGCGGGCATTCCCATCCATTCCTCTGAGGGTCTTGCTGGAGTCTGGGCTGTGGTGGAAGGTCGGCGAGGGCAAGCTGAGCGACCATGGGTTCAATGAACACTTGAGTCCTTGGGTAGGGCGGGGCGTTGCCGCTGGCAATGGCGGACATCTGGTCTGAAGTGGCTGCCTGGCGCGCGAGCCCAGGGTATCCTGGGTTCAAATGACAATTATTTCCTTGATGGTTGGTCATGCCCTGGCGCTCCTGTCCGGCGCCGCCCCCAACAGCTGTGCAGCCCCAGAGCCTGCGCCTTCCTGGATGGCGAAGTTCTCCCCCTCCCCCTCCGCCTCCGACTGCTCCCTGGACTCGACCGTCCCCGGCCCTCAGTGGCTGCCCGTGACGGTGCGGCGCATTCCGGTGGTGGTCCATGTCGTTGCGGACAGTGCGTGCACGAATGGCAATGTCTCGGACGCGCTGGTCCATAGCCAGATCGCGGTCCTCAATGAGGACTTCCGCGCGCTGGCGGGCACTCCAGGAGGCGGCGGGGTGGATAGCAAGATTGAGTTCTTCCTTGCCACCGTGGACCCCTTGGGCAACCCGACCACGGGCATCCAGCGCTATTGCAACACGACGTGGTACCAGGACACGGGCAGCTACTGGCTCAGCACCGCGTGGGATCCGACGCGCTACGTGAACATCTACACCAACAGCGCCGGCGGCTCGCGCGGGTACGTGCCCTTTCTCCCCTCGGATCCCACGGGCGCCGTCGGTCAGCCGCAGGACCGGGTGGTCATCAACTGGCTGGCATTCGGACGGGTGGGGCCCGTCATGCCGTACCACAACGGCCGGACCGTCACGCACGAGGTGGGCCACTACCTGGGCCTGTTCCACACGTACTACTCGGGGTGCGGCACGGCCACCGCGCCGGACTGCTACACCACCGGCGACCGCATCTGCGACACCCCGCCCAATGCCACCTCCCACAAGGGATGCACCGCGGGAATCACGAGCTGCGGCGGCGTGCCGGTCCCCATCCAGAACTACATGGAGCTGACGGACGACGCCTGCATGACGGGCTTCAGCGCGGAGCAGGTGCAACGCATGCGCTGCACCCTGGCCACCTACCGCCCGGACCTGGCGCAGTAGCCCCGAGCCGAAGGAGGTGCTTGGACGCGCCTCCATCACGGCCCTCCGTGCGAGTGCCGCTGGTGGACACTGTTCCCCAGCGGGCTTCTAGGGCGCGGGCGGGGCCGCTATGGTCCACCCCAGCGGAGGACTCGCCCGCCAGGAGCCATGAACTTCGTCTTCATCTCCCCCCACTTCCCCTCCCAGTACTTCCACTTCGCCACCGCGCTGCGCGAGCGCGGCGTGACCGTGCTGGGCATCGGCGACACACCCTACGAGTCCCTGCGCCCGGAACTTCGCGAGTCCCTTCGCGAATACTTCTTCGTCCCCAGCCTCACCGACTACGACGCCCTCCTGCGCGCCACCGGCTACCTCACCTGGCGCCACGGCCGCATGGACCGCATCGAGTCCCTCAACGAGTCCTGGCTCGAAGTCGAAGCCCGGCTGCGCGAGGACTTCCATGTCGCGGGCCTCCAGCCCTCGGACATCCTCAAGCTGCGCTCCAAGTCCGGCATGGCCGAGGTCTTCCACGCCTCCGGCGTCCCCCACCCGGACCTCCTGCGCGTGCGCGACGCGGACCAGGTGAAGGAGTTCGCATCCCGCGTGGGCTACCCGCTCGTGCTCAAGCCCGACGTGGGCGTGGGCGCCGCCCACACGTTCAAGGTCGCCAGCGACGCGGAGGTGGACGCCGCGCTCGCCCACCCGCTGCCCACGTCCTATGTCGCGCAGCCCTTCGTGCGCGGCACCATCGTCACCTACGACGGCATCGTGGACCGCCACGGCGTCATCGTCTTCAACCTCAGCCACGAATACAGCGACGGCGGCATGGAGACCGTCACCGAGCGGCGCGACATCTCCTTCTGGAGCCTCCAGCACATCCCCGCCGCGCTCGACGTGCTGGGCCGCCAGGTCGTCGCCGCGTTCGGCCTGCGCGAGCGCTGGTTCCACCTGGAGTTCTTCCGCCTGCCAGACGGCCGCTTCGTCGTGCTGGAGGCCAACCTCCGCCCGCCCGGCGGCTTCATGACGGACATGATGAACTACACGTGCGACATCGACGTGTACCGGCTCTATGCCCGCGTCGTGACCGGTGACCCGGTGGCGGACTTCCAGTACACGCCGCGCCACCACGTCTGCCACAGCGCCCGCCGTCACGGCCGGCGCTACAAGCACTCCCACTCGCAGATTGTCGAACGGCTGGGCAAGTCGCTGCTCGTGCACCGCGAGCTGCCGCCCATCTACCACTCGCTGCTGGGTGAAGAGATGTACCTCACGCGCCACACGGACCTCGAATCCATGCAGGACGCGGTGCGCTTCATCCAGGCGACGTGAGCGTCAGGGCTCCTGCGCCCAGGTGAGCGCGTACTCGGTGCGCTCCCCGTCGTCGTACAGCTTCGTCACGCGAGGCGCCTTCGCGCCGCCCGCGGTCAGCATGGCCTCGAAGAGGGCCTCCACGTAGCCGGGCCCCTTGAGGCTCGAGTTGAAGTGCAGCTCGAAGTGCGCGGGGCCTCGCTCCACCAGCGTCACCTCCGTGTAGTTGTCCGTGCCGCGCAGCACCTCCGGCATCCGCTGCACCATGCGCTGGGGCCCCAGCACGCGCATCACGCCCATCACCGCGCGGCCCAGCAGCGTGGCCCCGTAGCCCTCCACGTGCGCCCGGGCGAGCCGGGCGTAGCCCTCCGCCTTGGGCAGGCCCGGGTACACCTCTTCGACGACGATCTCCAGGCACCGCGCCCAGAGCGGCACGGGGTAGAGCGGCAACAGCGGCCGGTCCAGGTCCACGCCCGCCTGACGCAGCCGTTCCCGCAGGCGGGGGGACACCTGGCCTCTCAGGCCGTGCTGGAGCAGGCCTTCCACGACCTGCACGTAGACCTGCCGCTGTTCGGGCGGCACCGAGCGAGGCCGTCGTGTCACGGAAGGGGACTCACCCGAGCAGCCACTGCATGGCGCCCGGCAGCCGTCGCTGCCAGTCCTTCTCGTGGTGCTCGCCGCCGGGCTCCAGCACGAGCGACACCTCGTGGTCGCCGTAACCCAGGCCCTTGAGGTGATCGAAGAAGTCGCGCGTTCCCCGGCCGTAGTCCAGGGGCAGGCCGCCCGCGTGGATGTACTCCGTGGCGCCCGCGTCCAGGTAGATGCGCGTCCAGCGCTGGCTGTGCTCGCGCCACGCGTCGAACAGGCGGCCCTGGCTCCACATCACCGTGGGCGACAGCGCGCCGATGCGGCCGAACACCCGCGGGAACTTCCACCCCAGGTACAGCGAGATGAGCCCGCCCAGGGATGAACCCATCACGCCGGTCCACTCGCTGCCCTGGCGCGTGCGGTACGTCCGGTCGATGTACGGCTTGAGCTCCTCCACCAGGAAGCGCCCGTAGGCCTCGCCTCGCGCGGACACGCCGTTGCGCGGCTCGTCCCACGGCGAGTACTCCTGGAAGCGGCCGGGGCCCGAGTCCACCGCGACGATGATCCACGGCTCCATCCGCCCCGCCTGGACGCTCTCCTCCGCGACTCGGTTGGCGCACCACGTGTCGAAGACGGCGGACTCCGGATGCGCGAAGACGTTCTGCCCGTCGTGCATGTAGAGCACCGGGAAGCGGTGGTCCTGCCGGGAGTCGTAGGTGTCCGGCGTGTAGATGCGGACGGTGCGGTTGAACCCCTCCTGGGGAGAGGGGAAGTGGCGAAGGATGTGGACGTAGCCCATGCGCTGTTTCTGGGGCCGGACGGGACCGGCCTCGCGAGGATGTCACCGCAGCATAGCCGCACCGCCCCACGCCCACGTGGAGACGCGTGGACCGCCGTCCCTGGCCTGGACGGCGGGTCCGGGGAACGGATGGACCGCGCGTCGTGCCTTCTCTGTAGGGAAGGGTGGTCCCGCTCATGCAGAGGGCCCGCCGCGTGCGCTCCGTCCTCGTCTGCGTGTGGCTGTTCCTGCTGGGTCTGCCCTTCACGGCGCTCGCCGCGACCTATGAGGTAGAGCCAGAGGACACGGGAGAGCAGGCGCTGTTCTCGCTGAGGGAGGACGGCGCCATCACGGCGGAGACACTGTCCGCGCTGCTGGTGCTGCGGCGCTCGGGCGTGGATCCAGCGCATGCGTCGCGCGCCTCGCTCTATGCGTTGCCGGGACTGACGTACGCGCGCGTGGATGGGTTTACTGCTTCCGGGGGACTGACACCGGAGGAGCGGCGACGGCTGGCGCCCTTCCTGACGACCTCGACGCCGGAGCGGGTGACGGGCGATGCGCGGCTGCTGACGGCGTTCGCCGCGTCGGATCCGGTGCTTCCGCCACTGGCGCTCCAGGTGCGCGTGGCGGGGCCGGAGGGCTGGCGCGTGGGACTGCTCACGTCCCTCACGCGGCGACGGCTGGGCTCGGTGCACCGGGATGCGAACCGGCGGGCACTGGTGGCGGAGGCGCCCGGTGTGTCGGTGGTCGTGCCCAAGTTCCACGGTCAGTGGACGGGCGAGCGGGCCTCCGTGCTGGTGGGCTCGTACCGGCTGGGCTTCGGTCAGCGGCTGACGTTGGACACCACCGGACTGCCCACTCCGGACGGCTTCCTGCCTGACGACACCGTGCGAGTGCCGGGCGGCGTGGAGCGCTGGTGCTTCCTGGGAGAAGGTGCCTGCACCCCCGAGGAACGCGATGCGGACGTGACGCCGGACTTCCAGTGGGACGAAGGCTTCCGGGGCGTGGTGGGCACGGTGCGGACCTCTTCGGGGGTGTCCGTGACGGGCTTCGGCTCGTACCAGTCCCGCTCGCTGCTCTCGCATGCCCTGATGGAGCGGACGTCTTGCGAGGGCACTGCCTGCAAGGCGCCAGCGGTGTGGCTCGCGGGGACGGGCGCCCCCATGGGACGCGTGGTGTCGCGCACGCTGCCCGGCGTGTTCCACGAGTGGGCGGGAGGCGGCCACGCGGCGATGGCGTGGACCCGGCGGGCACAGGTCGGAATGACGGCGTGGGGCGCGCGGCCCGTGTGGAGCGTGGAGGGCGCGACGCTCGATTTCCGCTCCACGGCGGGCTACCCGGCGGGCGGCGCTTTCGGCGCGGTGGGCGTGGATGGCGCGTGGGGGCTGGGCCCTGTGGACCTCTTCGTGGAAGCGGCGCGCACGTTCGATGCGACGCCGGGCGGAGGTGGTGGCTACGGCGCGCTTCAGCGCACGGTGGTGGCGGACACGTCGAAGGAGCTGGAGCTGTCGCTGCGTGCCTATGGGCGCGGCTTCGCCAATCCCTACACCGGCGCGATGTCCGGCCCGGACGAACTGGAGGGCTCGCGGGCGCGGAACGAGGTGGGCGCGCGCGTGCGCTACCTGCACCGCGTGGAGGGCGCGCTGCGGCTGCGCGGTGAGGTGGATGCTTGGACGTTGCCTGCCGACGGCGCGGCGGTGGGCAGTGCTGGCACGGTGAACCTGCGGGCCTCGGCCCGGGTGGACTGGCGGGCGCACGCGCTGTTCCAACCGTCGCTGTGGGCCGAGTACCGGGACAAGGACGTCGGCGTGGCGGGGGACTGCTTCGACGGTTCGGGCGAGGACCCCTGCTCAGGGTCGCTCCTGCGCATCACGGCTCGGGTGAAGGCGGAGCTTCACGACGCCGTGTCCGTGGCCGCGCAGTACGCGCATGCCCGCGTGGATGATCCGGTGAACCGGGGCGTGCGTGAGGACGCGCACGCGGTGGTGGAAGCGCAGGTGCGGCCCTGTGACGCCGTGAGGCTGCGCGGCCGCGCAGTGTGGAAGGACGAGGACCTGTCGACGCGCAACCGGTTGGAGCAGGCCTTCCGGACCACGCTCGATGCGAGCTGGACGGCGGACGCCGTGACAACACGGGCCCGGTACGCGTGGGTCGTGGACTTGAAGGACGCGAGAGGTGCCCGGACGCCGCCGGATGCGCCCCGGCACCTGTTCGCGCTGGAAGTGGAGACGCGGTTCTGAAGGGAGCGGAGTGTGGCGGCTTGGGCAGTGCGGGGATGGGGCGTGCGGTTGGGATTGGGATGGGTGCTGGGGTGGATGGGGGCGTGCGGATTGCCCACGTGGGAAGAGGAGCCAGTGGCCTGTGAGGCATTGCTGCCGGGGGACCTGGTCATCACGGAGTACCTCAACGACCCCGCGGGCGCGGACACGGGGAAGGAGTACGTGGAACTCCACAACCCCACCGGGGAGACCGTGGACCTGCTGGGCGTCACGCTCTTCACCGCGCGCGACGAGGCGGCACAGGAGCGGGTCTACACGTTCACCACGGGCCTGCCGGTGGACGCGGGTTCCTTCATCGTGCTGGGCGACGTGCGCGAAGGAGCACTGCCCGAGCATGTGGACCAGACCTATGGGGATGCGCTCGGCGCGCTGGGGAACAGCGCGGGGCTCTTGGGCCTTCGGTGTGGAATGCGAGTGCTCGACTCGGTGGTGCTCGAAGCGCCCGCGAAGTCGGGCTCGGCCAGGACCCATGATGGCCTGACTGGCTGGTGTGATGCGCCGGGCAGTCCGGGCAGCGCGAACGCGCCGTGCCCCTCGCTGCCGGATGGCGGAGTGACATCCGGAGCGACGTGTCTGCCACCCGGCGCGGTCGCTCCCCGGGAGGTCCAGTCTCCGCGCCCCGGAGAGCTGATCATCACGGAGGTAATGGCCAACCCGCGAGGCGACGACACGGTGGGCGAGTGGCTGGAGGTCCGCGCCACCGTGCCCGTGGACCTCAATGGGCTGACGGTGGGAACGGACACGTCCGGCACACGCCTGGACTCGGAGCGCTGTCTGTCCCTCGCCGCCGGAGAGTCCGCGCTGCTCGCGCGCCGACGGGAACCGGAGGTGAACGGTGGCCTGCCGGAGCCGCTGGCCACGTTCTCCGTGGACCTGCGCAACGCGGGCGGCGTGGTCGCGGTGCGTGCGGGCAGCGTGCTCATCGACAGCGCGCTGTATGGCCCGGCCCAGGACGGCGTGGCCACCCAGGTGTCCGCGCCGCTCACCGCCGATGCGAAGAGCAACGACGTCACGGAGTCCTGGTGCGCGGCCACGGAGGCCTACGGTGACAAGGGCAATCTGGGCACGCCGGGACGGACCAACCGCGCGTGCACCGGAACGGACGCGGGCACGGCGCAGGCGGGCTGTATCGACCGGACCACGGGGCAGACCCGTGCGCTCCGAGCTCCCACCGTGGGCTCGCTGGTGCTCACCGAGTTCATGGCCGACCCCGCCGCCGTCCCGGATGCGCAGGGGGAATGGGTGGAGGTGCTCGCGCTGCGCGAGGTGGACCTCAACGGGGTGACGCTCGCCAACGAGTCGGGCCGCTCCGTCCTGGAGTCCCCAATGTGCCTGTCGATGAAGGCAGGCGGCTTCGCGGTCCTCTCGCGCGGTGACGACGCTTCACTCAATGGCGGATTGCCCTCGGTGCTCGGCACGTTCGCGTTCGGTCTGGGCAACGGCGCGGGGGCCCATGTCCTCAAGCTGTCGGCGCAGGGCACCGTCCTGGACTCGGTGGCCTTCACGAACGCCGCGAGCCCCGGCGTGTCGTCGCAGCTGGATGCGCGCGTGCGGGACGCCACCGGCAACGACGCGGCCGGGGCCTTCTGTCCCACGCCCGCCGGCGCGACCTACGGCGCGGGAGACCGGGGCACCCCGGGCCGGGAGAACCGGACGTGCGCGCGATGAGGACGCGGGGACTGGCGTGGCTGCTGCTGCTCACCGTCCTGTCCGCCTGTGGTGGCGGGGAAGGGGAGTGCGGCCCGAGCACGGGCGTGGTGACGAAGGTCATCGACGGGGACACGGTGGTGCTCCAGGACGGCGAGCGCATCCGCTATCTGCTCGCGGATACGCCGGAGACCACGAAGGGCCACGACGACTGCTTCGGCGAGGAGGCCGCGGCGTTCAACCGCTCGCTCGTGGAGGGCCGCACGGTGCGGCTGCGGGACGCGGAGGCGTGCACGGACCGCTACGGGCGGCGGCTCGCCTACGTGTCCGTGGACGGCCAGGACGTGAACGCGCTGCTCGTGCAACGGGGCTACGCGTGCACGCTCTTCATCCCGCCGGCCGGAGCCTCCCGGCGCGGCGAGTTCGAGGCCCTGGAGCTGGAGGCCCGGCGCGCCCGCCGGGGCCTGTGGGGCCGCTGCCCGGCGCCATGCCCCCGGGGACGGCGCCCGGCGGCGGCCACCCTACGGCAGCGTGTCCATCACCGCCCGGGCCAGCTCCGGCTCCAGCGGCCAGGCGGCCGGGCGGCGCGACGTGGTGAGGTCCAGCGTGCCGTCAGAGAGCCTCGCCCCGAAGGTGTCCCTCACCATCAGCCGCACCCTGCGCACCCGCTCCCGGAGCACGTCGCCCACGTCGGGCGTCGCGGCCAGCTTGGGCAGCACCTCGCCGGTGCGCTCGACGAGCCACGCCAGGGGCTGGATGTGGGCCTCCTGCTCCAGCTCCGCGGCCGTGCCGAACTCCGCCGTCACCTTCGTGCCCCAGGCGCTGGACAGCCTGTCGGCCATCGCGGGCAGGTGGCGGCGCAGGTGCATGGGCGAGGACTCGGGCATCGACTTCGCGGGCGTGTCCAGCACCGTGGCGTCATGCAGCGTGAGCGCCTCGATGACGCCGTCCGGTACGAACGTCACGTCCAGGCCCTCTCCGCGCGAACCGTAGCCGCCGGAGGTGATGAGCAGCACGCCGCGGCCCTGGCGGAACTCGCCGTACTCCCGGATGAGCCCCGTGACTTCACGCCCGCTGCGCAGGAACAGCGTCACCTGCGGCAGGTTCAGCGGCAGGCCCTCGTTGCGGCGGCGCATGAGGATGCTCATCGCCTCCAGCACCTCCCAGACGCTGCGCACGTGGCCCCGGGCCAGCGACTCCAGGGGATCCTCCGCCTGGGTCGTGCTCATGACCGGCCCCCGCCCCTCTGGACCTGTACCTGGGTCCACGTCCTCGGGGGCAACCGCCCCGTCGCCAGCGCGTGCGCGCCCTGCTCGCCGGTCCTGCGTTCCGCGAATGACATGGCCTGCTGCCTCCCGTGTGCTTGGGAGTCAGTCTCCCCCAGGACCCTGACGGGGCCCAGCGGTTCACGGAGGCCTCCCATGGCCGCCCGCCACGTCCCCGGGTTCAATCCCAGAGGTGGGCAACCCACCCCACCCCATCCCGCGGGCCCCATCCATTTCGTGACGCGGGATGTCCATCCTCCCTCCACTCCAGCCATGTCCCGGGAGCAGGGGTACGGTGACATTCACTCTTCTCACAGCAGGCGGCCTGCCTCGTCCGACCGGTGCCTCCGGAGCGCCGGCATGAACCCCGTCGCCTCCACGACGGACTCGCTCGCGGACCTGATGGAGGCGCGGCGCGAGGACATCCTCCGGCGCTGGGGCGCACGGCTGGGGCCTCATCCTCCAGGCAGGTCCTCGGTGCTCCAGGAGCGGCTGGAGGGGATGCTCAAGCTGGTGGACGCGCTGGTGCTCGTCCTCCGTCAGGGCGCCGTGGAGACGTGGTCCACGGGGGCGGTCTGGGCCCATGCCCGGGAGATCGGACTGCGGCGCTTCCATGCCGGCGCTCGCGTGGAGACGCTGGTGGAGGAGTACGGCCTGTTGCGCGAGGCCATCCTCGAAGTGCTGGATGTGTCCCACCGGCCGCTCGACACGGAGGAGCTGCGCACGCTGTGGCGCGCGTTGGACCGGAGCCTGACGGAAGCCGTGGCCCACTACGTCCACGAACATGAACAGGCGCTGCGCTCCCGCGAACGGCGGCTGCAGGAGATCCTCGACCACGCCCCGGCCGCCATCTACGCGAAGGACGCCAGCGGGCGGTACCTCTTCATCAACCGCCCCTTCGAGTCCATCTCCGGCCACGAGCGTGGGTCGGTGCTGGGGCGCTCGGACCTGGAACTGTTCCCCCGGGAGACGGCGGAGCGCTTCCGCTACAACGACCGCCGGGTGCTGGCGGCGAAGACGCCGCTCGTCTTCGACGAGGAGGTGCTCCAGCCCGACGGGACGCACCTCTACCACACGATGAAGTTCCCCCTGCCCAGCGTCGTGCAGGGCGAGCCGTGGGCCCTGTGCGGCGTGTCCACGGACATCACCACCACGCGCACGCTGCGCCAGGAGCGCGACGAGGCCCGCGAGCAGCTCCACCGCGTGCTCACGCAGCTGCCCGTCGTGCTGTGGGCCTTCGACGCGCAGGGCGTGTTCACCCTCTTCGAGGGCGAGGGCGTGACGTCCACGTCCGTGCCCTCCCGGGTGATGCACGGACGCTCCGTCTTCGACGTGTTCCGGGACCGGCGCGACGTGCTGGAGGTCATCCTGCGCGCGCTGGCCGGGGAGCGGCTGTCCACGGAGCTGTACCTCATGGGCGTCTGGTTCGAGGTCCGCCTCCTGCCGGTGTTCGACGCGGGCGGGCGCGTGGTGAGCGTGTCGGGCGTGTCGCTGGACATCACCGAGCGGCGCCGGGCGGAACAGGAGCTGCGTGCGTCGGAGACGCGCTACCGGCTGGCCACCCTGGCCTCCCGCGACATCATCTGGGACTGGGACCTGGTGACGGATGAAATCCACTGGAGCGAATCGGCGCCCCGCGTCCTCCGGCTGGACACGTCCCGGGGGCCGCCCGTCATGGACACGGCGTGGTGGACGGACAGCATGCACCCCGACGAGCGCGAGCGGGTGATGCGGGGGCTGCAGGCGGCGCTCGACAGCCACGAGGGCCGCTGGGAGGCCGAGTACCGGATTCGCCGGGGCGACGGGACGTGGGCCTTCGTCGAGGACCGGGGCCGCGTGGTGAAGGACCTCCAGGGCCGCCCGGTACGCATGGTGGGCGCCATGCAGGACGTCACCGGCCGGCACGAGGCGGAAGCCGCGGCGAAGCGCCGCGCGGAGTTCGAACAGCTGCTCATCGGCATCGTCGGCCACGACCTGCGCAACCCCATCTCCGCCATCACCATGGCCGCCACGTCACTGGCGAAGCGCGAGGACCCCGACCCTCGCGACCAGAAGGCCGTGGCCCGCATCCTCTCCAGCGCCGAGCGCGCGCACCGCATGCTGCGCGACGTGCTGGACTTCACCCAGGCCCGGCTGGGCGGCGGCATCCCCATGGATCCGCGCGAGGTGGACCTCCTGGACCTGGTGCGCCAGGTGGTGGACGAGGTGCAGCAGGCCCACCCGGACCGGCGCCTGGAGGTGTCCGGGCGGGGAGGGGCCCGGCTGTGGTGCGACCCGGACCGGCTGGCGCAGGTCATCACCAACCTGGTGAACAACGCGCTCGCCTATGGAGACGCCCTCTGCCCGGTGCGCGTGCGGCTGCGCGGCCAGCAGGAGGCGGTGACGCTCGCGGTGAAGAACCAGGGGCGCCCCATTCCCCAGCACCTGATGCCGCACCTGTTCGAACCCCTCAAGCGCGCGGAGGCCCAGGACGGCCACCGCAACTCCCACGGGCTGGGGCTGGGGCTGTTCATCGTGAAGCACATCGTGGATGCGCATGGCGGACGGCTGCGCGTGCGCTCCACCGTCCGGGATGGCACAACCTTCCTCGTGCAGCTGCCGCGCCGGCCGCCCCCCCGGGACTGAAGGGGCCGCCCTCCCGGGGGGCGCTTGCCCTCCAGGGAAGGCCCGGGTAGCAAAGGGGCTCCGGCGGCGGGCGGGCCCCGCCCTTCCGGAAGGAGAGCGGAGCAGCGCCATGAACAAGAAGTGGATCCTCGGGCTGGGACTGGGTGTCGGCGGGCTGCTCCTCGTGGGTGGAGGCCTGGTCGCGACGGGGTACTGGGCGGACCGCCAGATGGACGGCGCCGGCGTGGCCGCGCTGATGAAGTCCCAGGAGCGCGCCCAGAAGGTCGCCGAGCTCAACGCCCGCTACCCCTTCCAGCCGCCTGCCACGGGCAAGGTGCTGAAGCTGGACGAGGCGCGGCTGGAGGCCTACCTCGCGGCGCGCGAGGCGACCCTGCCTGCCTACGACGTGCTGCAGAAGGAGTCCCTGGCCTTCGTCCAGAAGCACGGCGACTCGTTCAACAGCAGAAACCGCAGCGCGCAGCTCCGGGCCGCGGGCGCCTCCCTGCGCATGCTGGGCAAGGCCCAGGCAGCCCTCCTCCTGAACCTGGAGGCGAAGGGCATGTCGCCCCAGGAGTTCGGCCGCCTCACCGCCGTGGTGTATCCGGAGCCCGTGGCCGCCGCGCCGGACGCGGGCGTGGCGATGGTGTCCCAGGCGTCCGACCCCGCGAACATCGCGCTCCTGGAGGAGCAGCTCGCCGCGATTGGCCCTCAGCTGGAGGACCCGAAGCTCAGCGAGGCGGAGCGGCTGCAGCTGGAGCAGCGCCGCGCCGGGCTGCGCAAGTACATCACCCAGCTGGAGGTGGCCTCCGGCAAGGACGTGAAGGACGCCAACGCCGCCCTGCTGAAGAAGCACGCGGCGCGCATCGCGAAGGCGGCGAACCCCATGTTCGACACGCTCCTGACGAAGCCCCTGAATCCCGGCGGCACCGCGGACCTGCCCACGCCCTGAGCGTCAGGCCTCCGCCTGGCGCATGGACCGGCGGTGCGCCAGGCTAGCGCCCACCGCCCCGCCAATCACCGCCACGATGATGGCCACGGACAGGAGCGGCGGGATGTGCACCCACGTCTCCACCACCATCTTCACGCCCGCGAACGCCAGCACCCCCGCAAGCCCGTAGTGCAGGTACTTCAGCTGCCCCACCGCCCCGGCGATGACGAGGTAGAGCGCGCGCAGCCCCAGGATGGCGAAGGCGTTGGAGCTGTAGAGGATGAACGTGTCGGTGGTGACGGAGAACGCCGCCGGCACCGAGTCCACCGCGAACAGGATGTCCGTCACCTCCAGGCCCACGAGCGCCAGCAGCAGCGGCGTGGCCAGCCTGCGGCCCT
The DNA here is from genome assembly GCF_003668895.1 of Corallococcus sp. AB045. Classification (NCBI taxonomy): domain Bacteria; kingdom Pseudomonadati; phylum Myxococcota; class Myxococcia; order Myxococcales; family Myxococcaceae; genus Corallococcus; species Corallococcus sp. AB045. The sequence goes on along the minus strand of NZ_RAWN01000076.1, from coordinate 11,537 downwards.
GGAGCTTCACCACGAAGTGCGGCCCCTCCACCTGGTCCGTCACCGGCAGCTTCCTGGCCAGCCACCCCACGACGCGGTTGTCCTCCTGCTTCGACGGATCCTCGCGGAAGACGCGCCACGCGGTGACGAGCAGGATGGCGCCGAAGACGTACGACACCCAGCCCCAGCGCTGCAGCGCCGCCGCCCCCACGAAGATGAACAGGGCCCGGAACACCAGCGCGCCGAAGATGCCCAGGAAGAGCACCTCGTGCTGGTAGCGCTGGGGCACGTTCAGGCTGCGGAAGATGACGAGGAAGACGAAGACGTTGTCCAGGCTCAGGCTCTTTTCGATGAGCCACGCCGCCAGATATTCGTGGCCGCGCTCACTGCCCAGCGTCACCCACACGAAGCCGCAGAAGCCCAGGCCCAGGCCCACCCACGCCAGGCTCCACAGCACCGCCGCGCGGCGCGACTGCCCCCGCCCTCCCCGGTGCGCCAGCAGGTCCACCGCCAGCAGCGCCAGGAGCAGCGCCCAGAAGACGACCCAGGCCCAGGAAGGGGTGCTTTGCATGACCCCACCAACCTAGGCATCCCCCCGGCTTCCGCCCGAGCGAAGGGTTCGCGCGGAGTCAAATCCTACCCATATCCGTCGTCATGACACCCCTTGTCAGGGGGACGTGATGGGGGAGGGGCGAGCGTTGTCCTCATCCCCGCTCAGGATGTGATACTTCCCAGGAAGCCCAGGAACATCATGATTATCAACACTCCAAAGGCGGTGCGATGAACACGGTCATCTTCGCTTGTACGCACAACGCGGGTCGCTCGCAGATCGCGGCGGCCTTCTTCAACCTGCTGGCGGACCCGGCGAAGGCGCGCGCGATTTCCGCGGGAACGCAGCCGGCCGAGCGTCTGCATCCCGAGGTGCTCGCCACCATGAAGGAGATGGGCGTGGATCTGGGTGATGCGAAGCCGCAGCGCCTGACTCCGGAGCTGGCGAGCAGCGCGCAGATCCTGGTGACGCTGGGCGGGCTGCCGGACGCGCCGTCGGTGGCGGACCAGAAGCGCGAGGACTGGCCCATGGAGGACACGGTGGGCAAGTCCGCGGCGGACGTGGAGAAGATCCGCGACACGACGGCCGCCATGGTGTCGGACTTCGTGACCCGCCACGGCTGGGAGCGCCCGCAGTAGTCGGGTGCGGCAGGCAGGGCCCTTCTGACGCGTGACCGTGGGTGTCCGGGCCCGAAAGGCGGACGGACGGACTCGCGAAGAGGGAGGCGAAGGCCGCGACGTCCAGCGTCGCGGCGGGGGGGCTTCCCGGGCCGTGGTGCCAGCGGGGGCCGGGTGGCTTGAAAAGGGGTAGGGGCTTGCCGCACGCTGTGTCTCTTCGCGGACACGCGGTTCGCGCACCTCACTCCCAGGCTCGCAGGCTCCACCATGCTCTCCGTCCTTCTCGCCGGGCTGCTCACGCAGACGGCGCCGGTCTCCGCCCGCCAGCAGGGGGTGCCCATTGGCCGGGGCGACACGGTTCCCAAGGTGGTGTTGAGCGCGCCGTCCGGCGGGTGGACGGTGGACCGGATGCTGAAAATCGAGGGCACGGTGAGCGACCCCTCGGTGGATCCGGTGGTCGTGTCCATCAACGGCGACCGCTACCTGATGCGCACGCAAGGGGGGCGCTTCAGCCGCAAGTTCCCCGCGGCCAGCGGCAAGAACGTGGTGACGGTGATGGCCACCAACAAGGGTGGCACGGCGCGCGCGCAGGCGACGAGCTACGCGCAGGTGCCGCCGGTGCCGCTCAAGGCCATCCTCACGAGCGACACGGACGGCGTCTACACGGACCTGCACATCTACGAGCCCACGGACGCGAGCAGCGCGGGCGACACGCTGGACGTGACGTCGATGGCGCACGTGTACTGGGCGGACACGGAGAGCCCGTCCGGCGGCACGTTCTTCCTCAACGAGCAGGGCGGCGACTTCGACCAGCCGGCATACGGCCCGTACCTCTACGTCCACCGCGCGCCGCCGAAGGGCGTGTACCTGGTGGCGACGAACTACTGGCCCAGCGGTGACAAGGCGCACACGGTGGCCACGCTCAACCTGGCGCTCTTCGAGGGCACGCCGGGCGAGGTGCGCCGCCGCGTGCGCATCCCGCTGGCGACGCCGGGCACGACGCGCGTGCTCGCGTGGGTGAACATCCTGGGAGACGGGCAGGCGGAGGTGTACGTGCCGTCCGCGGATCCGAAGCCCAAGGGGAACGGCTGGCCCACGAACCTGGAGGAGGCGGTCAAGGAGCTCCAGAAGAGTGGTGACGGCGGTGGCGGGGGAGACGAGGGCTACTGAAGCGACCGGCGCTCCCGGCTCGGCCCCGCCATGCGCGTCCTGATGCTCACGGTGTTGTTGCACGCCGCTCCCGCTCCGTCCGGGACGGCCCCTGTGCGTGAAGGCGCGGTCATCGCGTCGGAGCCCGTGGCTCCGGAGACTCGCGCGCGGCTGCTTCGCCGGGAGGTCGCGCAGGTGGCGCTCGCGCAGGTGAAGGCTCCGGACGCCGCGTGGCAGCCGGCGCAGCGCGACTGCGCGGGCCTCATCCGCTACGCGTACCGCACGGCGTACCGGCGCGTGGCTTCTGAACGCCTCTCCTCGCCGCTGTGGCGGGACGCGCGCGGCGGACCTTCCGACTTCGCGGACGCGGAGACGCTGATCAGCCGCAGCTTCGTTCCGCTGGGCCGTGGCGTGGACGCGCGCGAGCAGCTTCGCACCGGGGACGTGGTGGCCTTCCGCCAGGAGCACGACGCGGGCCCCGTCTTCCACCTGATGCTCGTGGTGCGCCCGGAGGACCGGGCCCATGCACCCGCGCGCGTCGTCTACCACCCAGGTGAGGCTGGAGCGCGCGTGCGCACCGGCATCCTGGACTCACTCGCCACCGAGGCGCCGCTGGAGTGGCGCCCCGTGCCGGCCAACGCCGCCTTCCTCGGCTTCTTCCGCTTCAAGGAGTGGATGTCATGACGTCTCCCGTGAGCCCGCCGCCCCCCGCTGGAGGCGGAGGCAAGGGCCCCTCATCCGCCGTGCGCATCGCGCTCATCGGCGCCGTCGTCGTGGGCGTGGGCGTGGGAGCCTTCGTCATCGGCCGCAAGAGCAGCGGCGGTGGCGGCGGCCCCGCGTTCTCCTCCGGAGAATCCAAGGGCCCGCCGACCGCGGGCGCCACCGTGGAGGGCATGCCGGAGGTGTCCTCCGAGCCCACGAAGATGGAGGTGCCCGGCGCCGCGGCGCTGCCCGCCATCTGGGTGGACGTGCACTCGCCCGCGAAGGTGCGCGACGCGCTGGCGCGCAACGCGTGGCTGAAGGCGCAGTGGGACAAGCCGCTGGGCCAGGGCTTCACGAGCGGCTGGGCCGCGTTCCTGGGCTCCACCGGCGCCGACCTCAAGGCGTCCTTCAAGGGCGCGGTGCTGGACGTCGTCGCCGGGCAGCTGCTCGACACGCCGTTCCGCACGGTGTGGTTCACCGGCGACGCGCGCGTGGGCACGCCCGCGCTCATCGTCCCGAAGGCGAACAAGACCGCGCAGGCGGCGTGGGACTCGCTGGACGCCGTGGCGAAGCGTGGGGAGATGGTCGCGGACAGCTGCCCCGCCAGCACGGGGAAGGTGCCTGACGGCGGCTTCCACCTGTCGCGCTGGCTCGTCGCGGAGCAGACGGTGTGGGCCGCGCGCTCGGCGGACCGGCTGGTGCTGTCGCGGCACCCGGTGGTGGTGCTCCAGGCGCTGTGCACGCCGTTGCCGGAGCTGGACGCGGACAGAGGCGTGGACGTGGAGGTGGGCTTCGACCCGAACGCCTACGGCCGAGAAGCGCAGCTCTTCACCCACGTGTTGGGCCTGGGCGAGGACACGCGGCTGCAGCTGCGCGTGGACGGCGACCGGTTGGTGGCGAAGGGCATCGCCGGGAAGCTCCGCCCGGACGGGATGGCCTTCGACGGCAAGCCCCTCTCCGACGACCTGCTCAAGCTGGTGCCGGAGGACACTCCGGTGCTGTTCGCGTTCCAGCTCACGCTGCCGGAGTCGCTGGAGCCCGCCCAGCTCAATGCCTTCTGGAAGCACGAGGGCCGGCCCCGGATACGCACGCGCCAGGTGGCCCTGGTGTGGACGCCGCGCGGCACGTCGCTGGAGCCGGAGCTGGCGCTCCTGTGGGGTGATGAGAAGGACGCGGACGGCCTCGCCGCGCTGTTCTCCGGCGGCGCGCGGACGCTGGTGCGCACCACGCTGTGCAAGCACGTGGTGCTGGCCACGAGCCAGCAGGAGGTGGAGCGGCTCCAGAAGGCGTGTGAAGGCCGCGCGCCCAACATGCTCAACGCCGCGGGCCCAGTGGTGGCGGGGCTGCGCGCGCCCTCCACGGTGGTGCTGGGCGTCAACATGGGGCGGCTGCTCAGCGGCCTTGCGACGGACGGCTACACGTCCGAGGCGCGCGTGGACCGCTCGTCGCCCATGCCCAAGGCGCTGCCCCCTGAAATCGAAGCGGCCCGCCGCGACCTGGAGGCCCTGCCGTACCTGGGCTTCCGCGGCAACGTGCAGGGCTACGTCATGCTGTCGGAAGGGTTCGGGACATGAAGACCTCCGTGCGTTTCGCGGCGCTGGCCGCGCTCCTGCTGTCCGGCGTGGCGCTGGCCAAGCCGCTCTACATCACCGTCCCGCGTTCCTACGGCAGCGGCGAGCCGGTGGCCGTGGACGTCGCCTTCGAGGACAAGGGCCCCGTCGAGCTGCGCGTGCTCCAGCCCGCGAACCTGGACGCGTTCATCCGCGCGCAGGGCGACCTGCGGCGCGCGTATGAGACGCCGCCCACGCTGCTCAACCCGGGCCGCGGCCTGAGCCGTGGCCTCAACGCGGTGCGCTCGCCGGGCATCGTGCTGATGGAGGCGCTGTCGCCCGACTTCCGCCAGGAGGTGGGCACGTCGCTGCCGCCGCCGCCGGGAGAGTCCTCGTCCGGCGAGCCGCTGGCGAAGGTGGCGGAAGGGCCGGAGAAGCTGGTGGGCACGCCGCCGGGCTTCTCCGTGGTGCGCAGCCAGTGGCTCAACCTGGACCTGGGCGGCGCCAACCGGGACTTCAACGTGCCGGGCTTCGACACGGGTGACAGCGGCAGCGGCTTCCAGGAGCGCCGCGTGCTGCTCGCGCCGCTGCCCGCGGGCACCTACGTGCTCCAGTTGGTGCAGGGCCGGGTGGAGGGGCAGGTGGTGCTCGTCGTCAGCGACGTCACCGTGCAGCTCAAGCAGACCGACGGCCAGGTGCTGGTGCGCGTGGCGGGACGGGATCAGCAGCCGCGCTCGGGGGCGCAGGTGCAGGTGTACCTGCCCACGGGCAAGGGCCCCGCGGGCACCACGGACGACAAGGGCGAGGTGACGCTGGCGGTGACGGAGCCGCGCATCATCGCGACGGTGACGGCCGGGAAGGACACGGCCATCGTGGACACGGACTTCTACTCCACGCTGGCGGTGGCGCCGGACGTGTTCATCTACAGCGACCGGCCCATCTACAAGCCGGGCAACGAGGTGAAGTTCCGCGGCCTCGTGCGCCAGCCGGACACTTTCCTCGCGCGGCTCTTCACTCCGAAGAAGCGCGACGTGCGCGTGAAGCTGGTGTCGCAGGAGGGCCGCGCCATCACCACGCGCGCGGCGGTGGATGAGTTCGGCGCGTTCAACGGCACGCTGAAGGTGCCGGACGACCTGGGCACGGGCGTGCTGCGCATCGAGGCGGACCTGGACGAGCACCCCCACCAGGGCGAGGCGCGCGTGCAGGACTACGTGAAGCCCACGTTCTACCTGGAGGTGCAGCCCGCGTCGGAGACGGTGGTGCCCGGCCAGACGGTGAGCGTGACGGTGCGCGCGCGCCGCTACGCGGGCGGCGTGCCCAAGGGCGCGAAGTACGAGGTGTTCCTCTACCGCAGCCTGCTGGACGCGCCCGCGTGGGTGGACGACTCAGGCCGCGGCGGCCAGGGCAGCGCGGTGACGTACGGCACCGCCTCCAGCAGCGAGGGCAAGCTGAGCGTGCCGGAGCGGCTGTACTCGTCCGTCGCGGAGCGCCAGGCCACGGACGACCCGTGGTCCTCCGCGAGCGAGTTCGACGCGGACGGCGAGGCCCAGGTGGAGGTCGCCGTGCCCCCGCTCGGCGCGGGCGAGGACCGGCTGCCGTACCGCTACAGCCTCACCGTGCGCGCACGGGATGATCAGGAGACGTTCGCCACCGGCACCGCCGCCTTCTTCCTGTCGAAGGTGGAGGTGCTGGGCGTGGCGCGGTTCTCGGACGCGGTGGTGCAGAAGGGCTCGGACGCGCAGCTGTCCGTGCGCGCCACCACGCTGTCCGGCAAGGGCTACGGCGTCACCACGGGCGAGGTGGACTTCGTGCTGGTCCGCGCGGACGGCAGCGAGAAGGAGCTGGGCACGCAGACCTTCACCACGCAGCAGGACGGCACGTCGCGCCAGAAGGTGCCCACCACCGACGTGGGCCGGGTCGTCGCGCGCGTGACGGTGAAGGACAAGAAGGGCGAGGAGTGGACGGGCGAGGAGTCGCTGCTCGTCATCGGCGGCGCGGACGAGCCCGTGGCGCAGGTGCCCAACCTCACGCTCGCGTCGCTGTCCGGCACGCTGGAGCCGGGCGACAGCGCGAAGCTGGTGGCGCTCATGCCGGACGGCTGGGGCCAGGACGGCAAGGACACGGGGCCCGTGTGGGTGACGCTGACGGGCGCGAGCCTGTACGGCACCACGGTGGTGCAGTTGAAGGGCCGGACGCTGGTGCACTCGTTCCCGGTGGAGAAGCGCTTCGGCAGCGCGGTGTACGCGTCCGTGGCGTACCCCACGGCGACGGGCCGCTGGGAGGAGCGCACGGTGGCGTTCCGTGTGGTTCCGAAGGAGCGCACGCTCACGGTGGCGTTGCAGCCTCGCCGCGCGGAGGCGCTGCCGCTCACGGAGCAGGCCATCGACGTGCGCGTCACCGACAGCGACGGAAACGGCGTGTCCGCTCAGCTGTCCGTGGGCGTGGTGGACAAGGCCGTCTACGCCATCCAGTCGGAGTTCCGCCCCGGCGTGCTGGACTTCTTCTATCCGCCGGCGCGCGACAACGTGACGAACTTCTACTCGGCGGAGTTCCAGGGCTACGGCTACGGCGAGCAGCTGGCGCGAAAGATGGCGGGGCTGCCCGACCACGCGTTCGCGTCCATCAAGCCGCCCAGCCGCAACGCGAAGGATTTGGAGAAGGACACGGCGCACTGGGACCCGGCGGTGGTGACGGACCGGGACGGGCGCGCGACGGTGCGCTTCAAGCTGCCCTCCAACCAGACGCTGTGGGTGGTGACGGCGGTGGCGGCGGACACGTCCGGCCGCTTCGGTGAGGGCACGGCGGAGTTCGCCACGCGCGGCGGGCTGAACGTCTACGCGGCGCTGCCGCAGTTCCTGCGCGAGGGCGACGAGGCGCTCGCGTCCGTGCGGCTGGCCGCGGGTTCGAAGTCCAAGGGCAGCCAGGTGCTGGACGTGCGGTTGCAGCCGGGCGGCGCGCTCCAGGCGGAGGTGCTCCAGCGCAAGGTGGAGCTGGGCGAGGGCGGCGAGCAGGTGGTGCCGGTGACGCTGCACGCGGCGAAGACGGGCCCGGCGGAGCTCGCCGTGGACGTGGTGGGCGGCAAGGATCCGCTGCGCGACCTGAAGCGCTTCGACGTGGCACCGGCCGCCGTGGAGGACGCGGTGCAGGTGAGCGCGTGGGGCGGCGGCGCGCTGGCGCTGGAGGCACCGGAGGCGTCCGCGTTGACGCGCGTGGAGCTGGTGCTCCAGCCGTCCACGGTGGACGCGGCGCTCTCCAACGTGCGCGAGCTGCTCACGTATCCGTACGGGTGCCTGGAGCAGCTCGTCTCCACGACGGTGCCCAACGTGGCGGTGTACCAGGTGCTCCAGAAGGCGGGCGCGCTGGACAAGCTGGACCCGGACTCGCAGGCGCTGCTGGCGGAGGCGCGCAGCCGCTCCGTGCAGGGCACGGCCCGCATCCTGGGGCTCGCGGTGAAGGGCGGTGGCTTCACCTGGTTCGGCGGCTACAGCGAGCCCAGCCTGCCGCTCACGCTCATCGCGCTGGACGGTCTGGCGTACGCGTCCGAGGCGGGGCTGGTGGACCGCGACGACGCGCGCATCCAGGAGAGCGCGAAGTGGCTGGAGGCGCAGGAGGGCCTGCCGCCGGAGTACGACGCGACACGCGCCTACGTGCTGGCGCGCCTGCAGGGCCCGCGTCAGGCGGCGCGAGTGCGTGCGCTGGTGGAGGCCGCGAAGCCGGGGGATTTGTATCCGCTGGCGCTCGCGGTGCTGGCCGCGGAGAAGGCGGGCGTGATGAAGGAGCCCGGCCTCCAGGGGCGCATCCAGGAGCTGGTGAAGCAGAGCGGCGAGGGCTTCGCGAAGCTCGCGGCGCTCCGGGGTGAAGCGGAGACGTCCGAGGCGTTCTACCGCTTCCCGCTGCGGCGCGTGGGCCTCACCGCCATCACCGCGCACGCGGCGTCGTTCGGGTCGCTGGATGTCACGCGCGCGCGCAAGCGCATCCTGGAGATGCTGAGCGAGCCGGGCCTGTCCACCTTCGACCGGAGCACGGCGCTGCTGCACTCGCTCTGGCTGGTGGAGCGCGACGCGAAGGCGTTCAAGGGCATGGCGCCGCCGGAGGTGAAGGGCGCTTCGGCGCCGGTGAAGTTCTCGGTGCGCGGCATGGGCCTCGTGGCCACGCTGCCGGCGGGGACTCGCACGGTGGACGTGGGTGGCTTCGACGGCGTGGCCACGCTGCGCGCCGCCGCGATGACGCCGCTCAAGAGCGTGCAGCCGCGCGTGAACGGGATGTCCGTGGAGCGCGCGTACTACGTGCTGCGCGAGGGCGGGAAGGTGAAGCTGGACGCGGGCGCTTCCGTGACGCAGGGCGAGGAGGTCTACGTGGAGCTGACGCTGGACGCGCGCGGGGAGAACCGGGCGCGCTCGGCGTACTACGTGGTGGAGGACGCGGTGCCGGCGGGCTTCGTTCCGCTCCAGGAGGACAAGGTCTTCCGCGGGCCGCCGCACTCGCTGCCGCTGGCTCCGGAGGCGCTCAAGCGCCGGCAGCTGGACCCCTCGCACGCGACGTTCTTCTTCGAGGAGCCGGCGTGGTGGAGCGACAGCCCGCGCACGGTGGGCTACGTGATGCGCGCGCAGTTCGCGGGCACGTTCGCGGCGCCGCCCGCGACCATCGAGGACATGTACTCGGCGCGCATCCGGGGCCGCACGGCTTCGGACGTGTTGAAGGTGGTGCCCTCGAAGACGTCCGTGAGTGACCTGTAGCCCATGGGGTGGGCCGTCGCCGTCGCCGTGCTGTTGTCGGCTTCGCCCACCTTCGTCACGCGGGGCGATGTGACGCCCGAGGCGGACCTGCGCCGTGAGGCCCAGGCCGCCTGGACGTCCCTGGAGGCGCAATACGCGGCGCAGGCGGGAGGCCTTCCGACGAGGGCCCCCGCCACCGTGACACTCCAGAAGGGCACGTCGCTGTCTCCCGAGCGCAACGCGCAGGGGCGGCCCGGCGTGGTGGAGCTGCGGCAGAACACGCCCGGCGTGCTGGACGCGAGGACGCGCACGGCGCTGCGGCACGAACTGGCGCACCAGTTGCTGTGGTGGGCCTGTCCCGCGTCCAGCGAGGACCGGCTCTTCCACGAAGCCTTCGCGCTGACGGTGAGTGGCGAGCTGCCCGCGTGGCGCGACGGTCCCTATCAATCGCTGTCGCGCGCGGCGAAGGAAGTGGCGAGCGCGCCAGCGGTGGACACGCCGCGAGCGAGGAGGGGACTGGCCCGCATCCTGGGAGAGCACACGGGGTTTCCCGCCGCGCTGACGCGCCGGCTGCGCCAGTGCCATGACGGAGCGCGGTGGGCAGCGCCCCTGACGGTGGAAGAGCTGGCGGACGTGGCGGTGCTCGCGCCCGAGGCGGCCACGGTGGTGGTGAGCCGGCATTCGGGAGAGGTGCTGTTCTCGGAGGGAGACGTGCGCCGCGCGGTGCCCTACGGCTCCACGCTCAAGCCGTTCCTGTACGCGGCGGGAACGGCTCTTGCCTCGAACGCAGATGCGCCGCCACTGCTCACGCCGCGCCGGGGCGTGCAGGAGTGGGCTTGCGGCGCGGGCTTGCCTCCCAAGGTGGATGCACGGCTCGCGCTCCTGCGCTCATGCAACGGCTGGTTCCTGGACTGGGAGGCCACGGGCCTCGCGCCGAAGGCCTTCGGTGTCTGGGGGCCCGTGCTGTCCGCCGTCGGGCTCACCGGCCTGCCCTCGGACATGACGGAGGCCATCGGGCTCCGCTCCGCGCATGGCCTGTCCCCGTGGGGCATGGCACAGGCGTACCGGCTGCTCGCGGAGGCGCGGCCGGACGTGCTCGCGCTCCTCACCGGCAACGTGGACGAAGGCACGCTCAGCGGCCTCTCCACGTCCAAGGCCCTCAAGGGCGTCGCCACCAAGACGGGCACCGTGCGCGACGCCGCGAGCCGCCCCCAGTTCGGATGGATCGCCGCCGTGGACGCGGACCTCGTCGCCGTCATCGTGCGGCCCGGCAAGATGCCCCGGCACTTCGTGGATGAGCTCCCCGCGCTCCTCACCCGCGTGCGCCGTCAGGCGGGACTGGACGCCGCGCGAGTGCAGGTGCTCGGCCTGCTGCCCTCCGCGACCGTGGAGGCCCGCTGCTCGGGCGCCGGCTTCTCGCTCGATGACGGCACTCCGCGCGCCGCGCCACCGGACTTCTCACGCCTGGACGCGCTCACCGCGAAGGGCCCCGCCGTCTGCCTGGGCAGCCCGTGGCGCGTGCGCTTCCCGGACGGCCCCGACGGTGGCCGCGACTACGCGGGCGTCTTCACCTGGTCCACGCCTCCGCCGTACCGCCCACCACCCGGCGTGCCCACCACGCCCAGCGCCCTCAAGGCCCGGCGCGGCTCCGACTTCGTCTTCCGCACCACGCGCGTGCAGTACGCCGCCGGCGTCGTCGCCGCCGAGGACGTCACGCTCAAAGGCGAAGCCCGCGTCGCACTGGCCCGCGTCGCCGCGCACAACGAGCGCCACGCCGACACCCGCCACTCCGGCCGCGCCCTCTGCGACACCACCCACTGCCAGGCCTTCCGGGGCACCGTGCGCATCCGCCCGGAAGAGACCCGCGCCCTCCAGCTTCCACCCCTGAAGTGGGACGCCTGGCTCACCTTCTCGCAGGGCGGCGACACCCCGTGGCGCGAAGCCCGCACCCGCTCCGAGGTGGAGGCCCTGCTGGGCACGAACCTCGTCTCCCTGCGCTTCGAGTCCGGCCGCGTGCGCTACCTGCGCACCGAAGGCACCCCCGCCGCTCCCTACGAGGACGCACGCTCCCTCCCGTGCGACACGCTGCGCGCCGGCCTGAAGCTCCCTTCCTGCCCCCAGCGCGCCTCCTTCGACGGACCCCAGGTCCTCTTCGAAGGCCAGGGCCGTGGCCACGGTGAAGGCCTGGACGTCGAAGCCGCCAAGGCCAGTCCCGGCCTCTCCAGCGATGCCCTCCTGGAGCGCGCTTACCGCGCCCGGCCTCCCACCCCCTGAG